>JACQMZ010000120.1 GCA_016203345.1 Candidatus Woesearchaeota archaeon
GTACAAGCCAAAACCCTGCGTGTCTTCCATCCCATAAAAAGAATACGAAAATCTAGTGCAGCCCTCACGTCAGGTCTTCCGCTAACGCTCCAGACCTGCCGAATGGGCAGCAGTGCATAGGTTTAATTTCCATCTCTGGAAGTGGCTTGTCCTTCCAAGTATAGCGAATACTGGTGTGATCGTTAAGATACTCCAATAGCTCTGCGCAGTCATCGCTTTGCATAGCAACAAAGCCATGTCGGATAAGGTCTTCATGTAACTTGCAGAATCTATCTTTAGCCAATTTTTCAATAATCATGTCGATGTCTTCTGTGCCACGTGTGCGACCTGTGGCGATGGCAACAAATCCTGAAACTATAATGTAAGTGCAGTGGCGCTCCACCACTTGACAGAAAGCAGTGCAGAACTCATCCAGAATATTTTTTGGGGCTTCGCGGTTCACAATACGTGAAGAGAATGCGCGTTTATAAGTATTGTGCAGAATGTTTCATTTGAATTTTCCTTTGGTTATGAATTTTTTTGGCAATAATTTTTTGGTTTCTGCGTAGGTGTTCTTGTCAAATAGCGTTTTGAGTATGCGTTCGTCGCATTGTCCTGGCTTGCATTGGGCAAAAAGCTTTTTCGCTCGTTGGAGCGACTGGTTATGCTGGTACTTGGCTTTTTCGTATTCTTCTTGCGAGAGTTTTGACGGTACACGCTCAAACTGTAGTTGATACGATGTTCCGAATACCATCTCGAAAATGTACTGCGTTCGTTCCATATGGACGTCAGACGTGACTATGATTGCGCTTTTCCACTTATTTGGCTTGTACAGGTCGTTCTTGATGAAATAGGCATTGCCTATAGTGCTTTGGGAGTTTTCTTCCTTCAGTATAACTGCTGCCGGAATTTCTCTCTGGATCAGGTAAAGTTTCATTGCTTCAGCTTCAGTGATTGGGGGTTGAAACTCGTAGTAAAGGCTCCATTTTCCGCTGACGATAATTCGTGGCGCAAGTCCTGCCAAATAAAGTTCTAGACCCTTGTCGAGTCTTTGCTTTACTTGTCGAGGAATGTTGCCTTCACTATCTATTCCTCCTGCAAGGACAATGATCGCATCAGCTTTGATTAAGGCCATAATGATGAGAAACTAAAAGTTGTATTTAAATCAATTTAAATCATTAAGCGGCATCGCGAGTATACGCTCACTCCAGTCCCACTATACCGTTTTTCTGAATGAGCGCAGCGAATTCGAAAAACGGGCCGTAGGATAAATCCAAACTTCGTTTGGAAGACCCTACGACCCTTCGCTCTGCTACGGGCCGTAGGGGATTCGAACCCCCGACCACTCGATGTCTGTGGCAGCACCGTGTGCCGGCTTAAGAGTTTCACCGAAGTTCGCGAGTGCTCTACCGGCTGAGCTAACGGCCCAAATTCCGAATTCGCGCTTCGCGCTCATTCAGGAATTTGTGTTAAACGTGTGCGCCTTTTTAAAGTTGTCCAAATTCTAGTGAACGACACAAATTATCGGACAATGTATGCTGTCGTTCACTATTTAGAAGGCGACACAATTGTCCTGTAATTAATGTCGTCTTCTATTCCCGAAAATTCTTAAACGACCGATCGAGGGAGTTCAGAATTTTCGTAAGTTCAGAATTTTCATCCGATATAGCTCGTCTCCTTCTTTTGCGGCATTTGCGCTTGCAGTGCACTTGCTCTTCTCATGTCTGATTCCATTTGCTTGATTTCTTCGTCAAGGCTTGACAGGTCGAGTTTGAGCTTGTATTTCTTGTCGAGTACTTTGAGGATTTCGCGCGCGCCTGGTATGCCGAGATACATGGGGTGGCCGTAGGTTTCTGCAAGGATGCACGCGTTTCTCATGCGTTTGGCGCCTGCGTGTGCGATGATGAGTCCGGTGATGCCGATGATGGGTCCGACGATGCCGTAGAGTTTGTTGTCGCAGGGTGTGCCTTGCGCGAATGCTTCAACGTGTTTTTTGCCGGTTCCGGTGACGAAGAGTTTTGGGCGGCGGGGGATTTTTCGCAGGGCGATTCCTCCGATGGAGATGACTTCACTGCACCCGAGGCTTTGGCAATGGGAGAGTGCTGCTTCGCAGAATTCGTGGCAGCTGCGCTCATCTATGGGCTGGGTGTCTCCGACCAGGAGCAGGATGTCCCGGGTGCTGCGGATGAGCCAGAGCTCGATGCGTGGCATTTCGATGAGGTGGTGCTCGTTGACGAAGACGGCGTGGGGCATGGCGTGGGAGTGGAATTGGGCGATGCGTTCTGCTTTTTTGGACTCACCCATGAAATCTACGACGATTTTTCCCACATTTGCGATGCCGGGAAGTCCTACAACAAGCAGTGGGTCATTGAGGGTTGTAGTTTTCTTATTTGGCATAATTGTCCAGCTCATAGGACCCCTTGCGCTTTTCGTTCTGCTTCTTTTGCGGTTCGTCGGTAGGAAGCGTACTTGTCGCCAGGTGCGTATTTGAGGGGTATTACGCTGATGGCGGATCCTCCGCACGTGCAGAGTGGCGTCATGGTGAAGGTGTGGCAGCTGGTACAGCGAAGGATTTCTGTCATGCTTCCTGGCGGACGATGTTCGCGCTTACTTCGTTTTTTTCTGAGAATGTGGTGATGAGATCTGTTGTTTTTTTGAGGATTTTTTCCGCGATTTTGTAGTCTTTTGCAGTGATTTCCCACCGGTAGCATCCTGCGCCTTTGTAGCGGATGGCCATGCCGTGTTCTTCTGCTTTGGTAAGCGCTTCCTTGATGAGCAGGACGCCGTCGTCTGCATACGAGGTGAGGAATATGTCGCCTGCGATTTTTACTTCTGGTGGCTTGATGCGTGCTTTGATGAGGTCTGTGATGTCTTTGGCAATTTTTTTGTCGACGAATTCAGACAGGTCGAGGTTTGCGGTTGCCGCGCGTTCAAATGCGTCGAAGACTGTGGGGAATTTTTGGAGGATTTTTTCGCTGATTTTTTGGTAGAGTCCTGGCACGCTGTCTCCGCGGGCTTTGGCGACTTGCTCTATGATTTTTTCAGCAAGTTGCTCTTTTTTGACATCGTTGAGTTTTTCGCGCTTTTGGGCTTCGTTGACGCGCCTGAGTGAGAGGTCGATGTGTCCTTTTTCCTGGTTGACTTGAAGGACTTTGCACACGACTTTTTTGCCTTCGGTGACGTAGTCTCGTATGTTGCGGATGCGTCCGGGTGAAATTTCAGAAATGTGGATGAGTCCTGTCCTGCCATACTCGTCGAGTTGGACAAAGACAGAATGGTATTGAATGTTTGTAACAGTGCACAGAACGAGTTCTTCGTCTTGGGGAAATCCTTGTTTCTTTAACAGCATTGCACTGCTCTACTTTGGCCGGTATTTAAACCTTTACTCGTCCACATACCACGCTGGCGTTCTTGCGCCTTCTGCCAGCTTGATCCACACGCCGTCTGGTGTGTTGATGCACGCTCCAAAGATGCTGTCGTCAGACAATCGGAACTCTCCTGCCTGACGTTGTTCGGTAACAAGGGAAGGGACTATGCTCGGTCTGGTGACGGACTGGTTTTGAACAGCATATCTGGTGTTGTGGACTTGGAAATATACTGCGCCAGTGCTGGCGTCAAATGCGATGTCGTTTATTTGAACTTCTGCGACAGTGCCGAAATGCACGATACGTTTATTTTCTCTTTGTGCCTCACGGCGTTCACGCTCGATGCGTTCGCGCGTTTCCTGTTCTTTTTCTCTGGCGTTGCCAAAAAGGATTGTTGCTTGTTCGGAATAGGGATCGAATAACAGCGTGTGTTCTCCACTTTGAACATTCACTTTGTACACGTAGTCGGATATGTTGGGTTCTTGTTTTGGTCCCACGTAGAGGATTTCGTCTTTGTTTAACCACAACAGTTCATTAATTGAGCGAAGATCGGTTTGAAGGAGTGTTGGTGTTTGAGAGGAGAATTGGTCTGCGTTCGTGTACTGTATCTGTCCTCCCACGCTGTATGCGATGACTCCTGTCAATGGATGTCCTTGGCTGACATACTGCTCAAATCGTTGCTGATCTCCTTTGCCGATTGTTTCGATCACGTATTTGCCGCCAAAGATTAGTCCGCCTACAATCAGCACTGGAGCGAGCATACAGCCTATGCCTTGCACGATGATACCTCCGAGAGTTCCGACAAATCCAACTCCGTCCCCGACACCTTCCACTGCCTCGTCAACAGGGAGCGGAATTCTTTGCCTGAGATTGCCGTGTGAACAATAACTCGTCACGACGTATGGCGTCTCCGCGTGGAGGTCTGCGTCAAGTATAGTCACAACATTAGGGTGGTCGAGTTTGCCAAGCGCTTCGGCTTCTTGTTGTAGCTTGTGCGCATCGCCTGTTTTGAGCACTCCTTGCTTGCTGGTTTGGTCGTGTCTCACCAGATGCACTGTGGAGAGGTTTGTGCGTGCAAGTTCTTGTTCAAGTGTCCATGGCCCGATGGTGTGGTGCATCACACCAGTGCAGATCTGCAATTACTTAAAAAGTTATCTCCCGAAAATTCTTGAACGACCGAGCGGTAGCGAGAGAGTTCAGAATTTTCTCAACGGAAGTTTTAAATACAAGTACAACTTTATCCTACCAGAATGGTAGAACTAAAGCTCGTGTCTCAGGTGAGTGAGAAGGGTCAAGTGGTGATTCCCAAGCCTATTCGGCATTTATTGAACATTCGCGCGAAAAACGAAGTAACCTTTTCACTCATTGACGGGCGTGTCGTGTTGGAGAAGAAAAAACCAGGGGAAATATTGAAGGAATTTTTCGCTGCAGGAAAACCAAAGCTGAAAGCGCCCAAGCATATAGATTGGGATGCGCTATATTCCTCCCAGTTCACATGAATCTCTATTTTGATGCTAACGTTTTCATTTTTGCCTCGCTTATTGATGAAGGTGATGTACGCGTCCGTAGAGCGCAGGAACTGATGCGGAAAGTTTCGCAAGGCGGCGGTGGTTATACGTCTGTATTAGCGGTTGATGAGGTTGTGTGGGCGTGGATTCGACAAAAAAAAGATCGAGCGACTGCCATCCAGCAGGGCTTGCGGATTCACACATTACCTAACTTAAGAGTTCTGGAGGTAACGTCGGCCGACTCTTTGAAAAGCCTGTCTCTTTTGCAGCGATTCCCCCATCTCAAGCCTCGCGACGCGATTCACGCAGCAGTATGTTTTAGTAACGGCATTTCAAGTATTGTTAGTGATGATCCTGATTTTGACCGTATCGAAGGACTGAAAAGAATTCCATTGGATTAAAAACAATAGCGGATGCCAATGCAGGGCTTTATTCAAGAACTTCCAGTACCCGCGCCTTTACCCTGCTCTTTCCGCCAGTCGGTTGTGCAAGGACTGTGCTGCAGACCAGGCAGTTGACTGTGGTGCTTGCTTTGCCGAACATGATTTGTTCGTTCTTGCATTGCGGGCAGCGGATTTTGATGAATTTGGACGTTGTTTCTTTGAGTGCGCGTTTCATATGAACTCGACCTTTCGTGACCGCCACGCTTTTCCTGCCATGTGGGTTTTTTTGCACGTGTTGCACGTGAAGCGGAGATCCACTTTCTTTGAGGTTTTTCTGTTGAACATGCGTCCACCTGGTGGTTTTGAGAGTTTTCCCATGTTTCCCATGCCCATGCGTCCGCGCAGGTACGGCCTGAGCTTGTTGCCCCAGCTCATCGGGTGGGCTGTGCCTCTTGTTTTCTTTTTTGCTTCTCCCACTTTGTGTTCTGTGTGCTTTTTGCACGTGGGGCAGAACAGGTGGCGTGCCTTTGGAATTTTCATGGTGAGTTCAAGAAGGCATTACTTTAAAAAGGTTGTTGTGCGGCGAAAGCTTTAAGTACACAATGCATTTTACTATTAAAACATATTGTAAGAGGTGGAAAAATGGAAGTGTCCATAACGAAAATGTCTGAAAACGGACAAGTTGTCATTCCTGCAGAGATTAGGAGAGACGCAGGGATAGAGCCGTCAACGAAGTTTCTCGTTTTCAATGAAAGAGGGAATATTTTGCTGAAAGTCATTCGTAAGGAGTCTTTGGCGCAAGACATGCACATGTTGGAAGTAATCGAAAGAAGTGAACAGCAAATTAAAGCAGGAAAATTCGTGAAAGTGGACTCTTCTATGAGCGATCAGGAAATAGATGAATTACTGATGGCGTGAAACCGTGGAAATCATATTCTCAGAGGATTTTAAGAAAGACTTTCAGAAGATAAAAGACAAGACAACGCGCGTTAAGATTATCAAGTGTTTGAAGAAATTAGCCGAAATGCCTGATGCTGGTAAGCCACTGAGGTACGAATGGAAACATCATCGCAGTGTACGAGTGTCGCCTTTTAGAATCATTTACAGATTCGACGACAACAAGCTTATTGTTAACTGCTTTGATCACCGGAAAAATGTATACGACTAAGATATCTCCGTGTTGCCGCTCGCGTGATGCCGCCGCAATGTTTAAGTATTCTGACGTCGCTTGGTGGTAAAAAAAAGGTGATGTATGGGTTTGTCTATTGGGCCGTTGTTGGTGAGGGACCAGATTTCTCTCGCTTCTTTGAAGGGCAAACGGATTGCTGTTGATACGTACATCGAACTGTACCAGTTTTTGAGGTCAATGCCTGTCTTGACGGACAGGAAGGGGCGTGTCACCACTCACCTTTCCGGCTTGTTTTACCGCACGACGCATCTTCTTTCTTTGGGTGTGAAGCCGTGTTTTGTGTTGGATGGCCCGTTTCCTGATATTACAAAGCATGCGAAAGTTGATAACCGGTCTGTGGCGCCGAGAACCGGGAGTACGATCACGCCAGACATTATGGGAAGCACTAAAACTCTTCTGCAATTGCTGGGCGTGCCGGTAATTCAGTCTCCGAGTGAGGGCGAGGCGCAGGCGGCGCATTTGGCGCGGAAGGGTCAGGTGTGGGGGGTTGCGAGCCAGGATTTTGACTCGTTGTTGTTTGGCGCGCCGCGTTTTGTGTTTAATTTGACGATGGCAAAAACTCGGAAGGTGCGCGGGAGAACTGAATTGATTGGCACGTACGTGTATGACTTGCAGAAAAACTTGAAGCATTTGGGCATTTCCAGAGAGCAGTTTATCGGAATGGCAATGTTGGTGGGCACGGATTTCAATCCAGGGGTTGAAGGCCTTGGTCCCAAGCGCGCGCTTGAACTCGTCAAGCGATATAAGCACCGGTTGGACAAGTTGTTCAAGTTTGTGCCGTGGCGCTACCAGTACACGTGGAAGGAAGTGTATGACTGCATTCGCACCATGCCTGTCACGAACAGGTACAGATTGAAGTGGAAAGCGCCTGACGTGGAAGGGCTTGTTGATTTCCTTGTCAAACAGCACGATTTTGATGAGAAAAGGGTGAGGAATGCATTGCAAAAGACTTCGTAACTTGCCAGTTGCACTGTTCAGTTGTTTTACTCAAATACACTACGTTGACAGAAGGTGCTCCGTGTGTACAACATGTAGTTTCTTGTCCCGATAATCTCTTAAAACCTGCCTCACGACCGATTGTGGATGACTCCTCAGGGTGCGAAGCACATTCATGTGGTGGATACAAGTAGCTTGTTGGACAACCCCAAATGCTTGCGCAAGCTGGGAGAAGGGGGCAATATTGTCGTTATTCCTGCAGGAGTCTTGACTGAGTTGGACGTTCATGCGAAGCGTGAGGGAGTGGTGCGTTTGGCAGCGCGGGAAGTGGTGCGGGAGATTGACCGGTTGCGGAAAAGTTGCTTGATTCACTCGAATCCTGAGGCGGCTGTTGGAGGCCGCTTATCGTATGACAATGGAGGAAAAGTGGCGTGGTATTTGCCGCCTGTTAAGCAGGTGCGGGCATATCAGGAGCGGCATTTTCGGTCAGGACCTATTACAATTGATGAGCTTATTTTGGTTACTGCGACGCACTGCATGGAAAAATTTCCTGAATACAGGACTGGCGTGATTACAGAAGATATAAACCTGCGGTGCAGGGCACACATGGAGCAGGTTCCTGCGGAATCGTTGCGCATTGGAAAAACAGAGTTAGACAATCCTGATGAGTTGTATAATGGGTTTTGCGAATTTTTTGTTGCCGAAGAGAGTTTGAGAAAGTTCATGCAGAGTGGTGTGGGCTTGGAGAAATATCTTGACCTTGACGATGTGCGTGGTGGTGCGAAAGATGCGCCAAGGCTGGTGTGGAATCAGGGCGTGAAGTTGACGCACAGCAGGCACAATAAAATGTATGTGTTGACAAGGTTTAATGCTGAGAAGCAGCGTTTGGAGTGTTTGCAGCACGCGGTGGCGTTTGATGAAGGCAAGCCGTTGGAGGTATTTCAACAGTGTTTTCCAGTGAAGACAGTGTTTGGGATGACGCCAGGCGATCCTCGCCAGATTCTGTACATGGACTACCTGCTTGATCCCTCTATCGAGATCGTGGCTGTTAATGGAAAGTATGGCACAGGGAAGACTAAGTTGATGATGGCTGCAGCGTTGCACCAGTTGCTTGGCAGTGCGGGAGGGGACGTGGATAAGCGGTTGTCTGAGCATTGCCAGTTTGCTGATGGTATTCGCGTGTTGCGGCCGGAGTACATCGCCAACCAGAGGGATATTGGATATTTGCCTGGCAATATTGATGAAAAGATGCAGCCGTTTGTTGCGCCTATTTACAACGCCATTGACAAGTTGGCGCAGTTGAATAAGGATAGACGTTTGCGGAAATTGCTTGAGGACAAGGGAATGTTGTCCATTTTGGCTACGACATTTTTGCGTGGGCTGGATATTAGCGACACGATCGTGTGCATGGATGAAACGCAGAATGGGGATGCGTCTCTCGCTATTTTGTTCACGAGCAGGCTTGGTTCTGATACGAAGACGTACATTGGTGGCGACATCACCCAAATCGATAATCCGTATGTTGATCACCGGAATAACATGTTGACGCTGTGCACAGAAGCAATTAGGCTGCGTCCTACTCCTGAGCGTGCGGCGATCACCCTGACTGAAAATTATCGTAAGGGCGGATCCAGGCTCACTGAGGATATTTTGGCAGTGGCGAAGCGGGCAGACGGGTTGTGAGAGTTCTCGAGTGTATAGAGTGAACTGTGAGTACGAATTTTGCGAACTCCCTCGCTTGCGCTCGGTCGTTCAGCAAAATTCACGGTGTTTATACGTAATCACTTCGGGGGCAATATGACTACGTTAATTTTACTATTGAGAACTTTGAATAACTATCAAATTTGTCAAAGTTCTCAATAGAACCGCTTTGAATCCGCACAA
>JACQMZ010000019.1 GCA_016203345.1 Candidatus Woesearchaeota archaeon
ACCGTAATGAGCTGGTTCGTTTTCTTCAATGCGTCAACCAGTTCTGCAGGGTAAGAAATTCCCAGCGGACTCACATCGTCAAACAAAAACAAGGGTCCGTCGGCAATCTCACTATTTTCAGGAACTCTGATGAATCCCTTCTTGATCGACTGTGCTACATACTTGTCTGAAGTTCTTCTTATGAAGGCAACCAGCGCGCTTGGGCGCCTGAGCCTCATTCTTTTCATTTGTCATTATCTTTCCTCCTGCGTATTTCGCTCGCCAGCGTTGAAGGCGGTAGCTGATAGTTGAAACCAGTCCTCAAGATCCACCGCCTTGCGTGCTGCCGTTACACCACAACCGCCAAAGTAGAGAATGTTAAGTTTAGAGCGCACCGCACTCACAATGAAGACAACCACCAACTTGAGAAGTAAAACTACCAGAATTACTGATGAACACAATCAGCGCGGGTTGCGCTTGCAGCCTCGATTTCGTTCATAACCACAGTAAAGTGCAAGAAGTACTTAAATCTTGTTGATCTCAAGCACGGAAACGTCAGTTTTAGTTTTGCGAATTACTTCATGATCAAAGGTTAAGAGGGATGCCTGCAAGTCTTTGGCAAGAGCAGCATGCACAGCATCAGCGCCAGAAATTCCGCAGGCAATGGCAAGGGCAGCAGCACTTTCTGCGCGAGATGAGTTCAAATCCTCCATTTGCAGAATCCCCTGCGCGATCCACGTTGACAGCTTTTCCAACACTGCTGACGCCAATTCTGGCTGTTGTGTAACACGTCGGATCACGCCGCACACTTCAGGAATCGCCAGTGTTGAAATCACCGCCTGCCACTCGCCTGATGCCATGCGCCGCAAGCAACGTGCTGATCGTTCCCAGTGGGCGTCATCCTTCACAAACATTCCAACAAGAACATTGGAGTCAAGCACGACGACTGTCATGCGCGATCAGCCCGCACGGCGCTTACACAGTCAAGCTCTCGTGGCCACCGCTTCCGCACTTTTGCCGCGATGGCTTCGACATCAGACACAAGCGCGACGCTATCGAGTCGTTTGATCAATACCCCTTTGCCAGTCAATTCCTGCAGGACAACGCCTCCAGGCTGAATACCGGTTGCTTCACGCAGACTCTTTTTCAAAAGAATTTGTCCTTTTGGACCTACTTTTACAACTGTTGCAATTGTCATACTTGTTGAAAAGTGCAACTATTATAAAAATCTTACTTTTCTTGCAACAGCGCGCCAACCAGCAAACCTGCGGTGGAAAATCAAGGTTTTTAAAGGACTTCCTTCCTTCGCACTCACTATGCCGTCATTGGAACTGTTGTGGCAAAAGCTGGAGTGCGAGCCAGTGTGGTTTCGCTCTGCTGACATTGAGTATTGTAATAGACTTGCGTCTATCGTTCGGGGTCTTGGAGAAATTGTAGAAGACGCAGGATCAAAACCAGAATTTGTCGACGAAGTCGTCGCCTTTGTCCGAACAGCAGAAGACGACTACGACGGTGTGGCGCTTGCGCTCAATTCGTTGGGAAAGTACTGGCGTGAAAAAGACCCCCTGCAGGCGTCTGACGCAAAAAAGGCAGGGCGGTATTCTGCGCGCGCGCTGCAAGAGCTTCCCGAAACTCCTAAAGCTGAAACAGTAGGCGAAGTTCTTATTGGGCTATACCATGCGTACGCGTGCAAGCACACGCTATTCCCAGACCAAAAACGGGGTGATGCACGCACGTACGCCGAAACAGTCATGACATACTTCAGACACATCCAAAACAGCGAGCACTATGCCTTGCGAATTGTCGACTTGGTTCAGACCGGCATACAACAGGCAGATGGCAACGGCATGTCCTTGCAACTGACGCAAGACTTTGCCACAATCATCCAATGGTGCACGGCGAAATACACGTACCTGCATGTGAACAGGCCAGAAGCAGCAAGATACTTGCAGGGCCTTAAACGACGTGAAAAATCACTTCAAAGCGAGTTACGTGGAAACCGGAGCAGGCGAAGACCATGACCCTTCCTCGTAGCTACGAGTTTGAAGTTGACGAGTATTGGGTGGTTCGCAATCCAAGAGATCACAAGCAACGATACACTTCTGACGTTGAATTCTGCGTGCAGCCAAAATCAGGAATTGAACTTCCCCTGATTCCTGGCGACCACCAAAACTACGGCATATGTTTTGACGCAATCCCTGACGAAAAATGCAGTGAACTCGCTCTTGAACCCATGGAAGTATACGGCCCAAACGTCCGCGCGCACACCATATTCTTCGACATCACTGAAGATTACGGGCGCCTCTCACGCCAACGCTTGATGCAAGTTTGCAAAGTAGCAGGGCTGTTGTATCATGTCCTGATAGACAAACCCGTCGAGGAACGTCCCCCAAACGAATGGAGCAAAGCCTTTTACATCCACGCCACCAGCAACGAATACACCATTGATACTCACGACCTGCTCCCAGTCGAAGAACTCACTGACATCGTCAACAACGCATCCAATATAAGCCGCGTGCTAGATTTCGTCGAAAGAAAGGCAGCACTCAAGACAGTCAATGAAGACTACATAGAACGCATCGTGACCATCCTGCAAGATGGATTAGAACAGTTTAGGCGTTCCACCCACTTTATGAGTATTGACTCCAACGAACGCTCGGCAATAAGAACACTTTGCGATGAAGACGCTACCCACCTCAACGAACTCCTTTACCAACGCACCCTCAACGCCAACCGCGAACGAGTGCTCCGCACGCTCAAAAATTTCGCCTATTTCCACGACCTCGGAGACGATGCCGAATGGTCGAGAATCGAAGAGATAATCAGATAACCACCACCTTTATAAATGCCGCAACCCTTCTATCGTCAAGAGGCAAGAAAGGTAGCAAACGGCAAACAAGTGCCTGTTTGAGTAAGGAGTCACGCAACAGATTCTTTGGTTCTATCTTTTTTTGTCTGATAGAAACCAATGGTTGCGTTCACTGCGGTTTCTAGGAGAAATACAATGAAATTCGAAGAAATGAGTCTTCCACAGGAAATAGTACAATCATTACAGCGCCAGCACATTGCCAGTCCCACCGAAGTACAGGAAAAGGCAATTCCCCTGGTTTTACAAGGAACAGATGTTATCGTCAGGTCCAAAACAGGATCTGGCAAAACGCTTGCCTTTTTAATTCCGACATTTACCAAACTCACGAGAACAACCAAGGGACCTGAAGCCCTTGTGCTGACACCCACTCGCGAACTCGCAGTGCAAATCTTCAAGGATGCACGAATGCTCGACAAAAACATCCGCGCGGCAGTTGTGTACGGAGGCGTTGGCATCAGCCCGCAAATCGACTCCCTAAGAAGGGGTGTTGACATCCTCATCGCCACTCCCGGGCGATTTCTTGACTTGATGGAAAGACGCGCAGTAGACTTGTCACACGTCACATTTGCAGTCCTCGACGAGGCAGACCGCATGCTTGACATGGGATTTATCGACGATGTTCGCAGAATCATCAGCACACTTCCCAAACAACGGCAAATGATGCTGTTTTCGGCAACCATGCCGCAGGAAGTCGTTCGCATCAGCCAGGACTTCATGAACAAGCCGCAATTCCTCATGCTGGGCGAAGACGAAATTACGGTAAACACCATTGCACAGCGATGCATAGGCGTGGATCGCAAAGAGAAATTCAACACACTGATGAAAATCCTGCGGGACGAGCGCGTGCAGAAAGGCATCGTGTTCTGCAACACCAAAACATGGGCAGAAACCCTTGGAAACCTGTTGTTCCGTCGAGGAGTGCGTGCCATGTCCTTGCACTCTGGCTTGAGCCAGAGCAGAAGACAGCGCGTCATCGATGACTTCAAACAAGGCAGGTTTGCCCTGCTCGTCGCAACAGACGTTGCCGCCCGCGGCCTGCATATCGATGCAGTCACGCACGTGTTCAATTACGACCTGCCCCGCAATCCCAAAGACTACATCCACAGGATCGGCAGAACAGGCCGCGCAGGCAACAGCGGAAACGCAATAAGCTTCGTCACGACAGTGGACGAACCACTGCTCAGGAACATCGAGCGGGAAATCAACCAGTTCATCGACGTGCAAACAGGAACTGGCGCACACGGTGTCAGGCCTGCACCAACGCCGCCATCTGCTGTTGTGGGCGACACTGCACCATCTGCTGTTGCGACCAACGCACCACGATCTACTGTTGTTAATGACGACGCTTCAGATCTCTGGAAAGGATTTGATTAATACGTGTTTACCTTCTGTAACTGTGTGCTCACGGTTTGGTTTTTCGAGAACACGAATTTTGCGAATTCGCGCCTGCGGGCGCTCATTCAGCAAAATTCACATTTGAACAAAAATTGTGCGATTTACTATATGTCAGAAATCGACGATTCTCATAAGAAATTTGCGTCGATTTCTGAGCATGCTCGGAAATGCGCACACTCAACGATTGTTTTTGCGCATTTCCGACACTAGCGAATCTCGCAAATGTTCAATATATTACGAGATTCGCTAATTGTGAATTTTGCTGAACGACCGAGCGCAAGCGAGGGAGTTCGCAAACGTCGGAAATTTTCAATCTACTATACCAATAGTGAAAATTTCTGAGCGTCTCAAAAACCACCATCATTGAAATCTAGCTCCAAAAGCATCAGTGGTAATGTAGGAATGGTGGTTTTCGAGAATTCGTACCCACAGGACAGCCAAACAGGTACGAAAGCCCTAAATAGCCCCACACGACTTCAGTCCAGATGAAAGAAGCATGTGGAGTATTTGGCGTATCTGGCGATCCAACTGCTGCCTATACGACAACTGCAGGACTGTACGCGCTGCAACACCGCGGCGAAGAAAGCTGTGGAGTGGCAACACTTCATGATGGTCAGATCAAGGTCAACAAATACATGGGGTTAGTACATCCCCACCGCAAACTTCTTAGGCAGATGCATGGAGAGTACGCCATCGGCCATGTTCGTTACTCTACAACGGGCTCGTCAACAATAGAAAACGCACAACCTTTGGTATTTCCCAGCAGGAAATTCGGCACGTTTGCACTCGCCCACAATGGGAACCTGACAAACAGCAAAACATTGCGAGACTCTATAGAAGCGAAAGGAGGAGTCTTTCTCACGACTACCGACACAGAAATCATCGGCCACCTCCTGCACCGGTCGAGCGCGGAAAGCCTGGAAGGGGCACTTTCTGACGCACTCTCCCAAGTCGAAGGCGCATACTGCCTCGTCCTGCTAACTCAACAAGGAGTTTATGCCGCCCGAGACAGGTACGGGTTCCTGCCGCTTGTGATAGGCGCGAAAGAAAATGCGATGATCGCCGCATCGGAAACGTGCGCACTAGACGCTGTCGAAGCAGACTACTGCCGAGAAGTACTGCCGGGAGAAATTGTACGGCTTGGAAGAGCAAACCGCATCGACACAGTGGGCAGACTACAAAAAACCATGGTGCATCAAGAAGGAACCGTAACCACACAACCGCACCCAAGCCACTGCCTCTTTGAACATGTCTATTTCGGCAGGCCTGACAGCGTCCTTTTTGGAAAAAGCATTGCGCAAGTCCGAAAGGCATTTGGGCGGCAACTCGCGCGCGAACATCCTGTCTCAGCAGACAGTGTCGTTCCCGTGCCTGACTCAGGCATTGACGCAGCCCTCGGATACGCCGAACAATCCAAGATAACATATGGACGGGCGTTTGTGAGAAGCCATTACGGCGTCGGAAGAACATTTATCCAGCCAGAGCAAGCACAACGGGACTTTGCTGCAAAACTCAAACTAAGCGTAATCCGAGCGGAAGTTCAAGGCAGGAGGCTTGTTGTTGTCGATGACTCCATCGTCAGAGGCACAAGCAGCAAAAAAATAGTCAAGAAATTACGCAAGGCCGGAGCAGCAGAAATTCATCTCCGCATCTCCTGCCCCCCTCACAAAGCACCCTGCTATTATGGCAAAAACTTCCCCACCAAAGCAGAACTCATCGCCAATCGAATGACTGTTGACGAGACCTGCGCATTTATCGGAGCAGACTCGCTCAAGTATCTCTCCCTTGAAGGCATGCTGGCGTGCGAACAGGAACTGCAACACTCCTTCTGCACGGCGTGCTGGACTGGTCAGTATCCGACGAAACTTACTGACAAGGAAAAGTCGAGGTAATAGCGAATCTCGTAATACCTTGAATATTCGCGAGATTCGCTAGTATAGAGAACTTTGAATAACTATGAATTTTGTCAAAGTTCTCAATAGAACCGCTTTGAATCCGCACCAAAACAAAGGGTTATTCAAAGCTCTCTATCATACATCTTCTCCATGAAGATACTAAGACTCTTGCCAAATTAAAGCAGATTGATGCGCAGTTTTGCACAACAGCAATCACGTGTTTTGAAATCTGGCATGGCAGAAAACCCACCGAAATTGTTCCACAACTACTGGATACGCCGCCTGTTCACGTGTTTGACGCAGAATCTGCTAAAATTGCTGGTGATGTACTCCGTTCACTGAAGCATGCTCCCTTGAACCTCCGAGACCTTTTAATTGGCGCCATTTGTATAGCTCACCGTCTGGAACTGTTCACGCACAACAACAAGCATTTTGAGAGGCTCAAAGAGTTTGGACTTGTTCTCGCACAGCAGTTTTAAAAAATGGGCCCGCCCAGATTCGAACTGGGGACCTTGTCGACGTCAACGACACGTCATACCGCTAGACCACGGGCCCAAAATTCTGAATTCGGCCTTCTGCCGCTTCAAGAATTTTGTTAAAAAACCGTGGTGAGTTATAAATGTATTTCCTACCACATCTCTGTGCGAGGCCGCGATGCGTCCGAACTCGAGATCTTGCGCGATGGAGTGCGAGAGAAGCTCTAATACCTGCAAATCCATTGGCGAAAATTGCTCACGGGACAAGACAAGAACCACCCGCGCTATCTCGTCACTATTTCTTCAGTTTCCTTGCCTACAGACACGTGGCTGATGTGAACGTCCAGCATGCGTTCCAGTGCGTCTACATACTTTTTAGCGTTGTCAGGAAAGTCTTTGAACTTTCGCACACGAGAAATCGGTGTAGTCCACCCGTCAAATTTCTTGTAAGAAACAGAGACTTGATCGAGAACGCTTGCGGAAGCAGGCATGGATTCGAGCGCAACGCCGTTCAGCATATACCCCGTTCCCACCCAAATTTTCTGTTGATTGCTTAGAATGTCTAGCTTGGTGAGAATAATTTCATCTGCGCCATTCACATCCACGGCATACCTCACCTGAAACGCGTCAAACCATCCGCAACGACGCGGACGCCTCGTGACCGAGCCAAACTCTTGCCCAAGATCGCGCAATAAGGCACCATCAGCACCTTTCATCTCTGTTGGGAACGGGCCCTCTCCAACACGTGTTGTGTACGCTTTAGCAATTCCTACCACTTTGTGGTGCCGAAGTGGCACACCTGTTCCTATCATAACACCCCCAACAGTTGGCGAAGAACTTGTCGTGTATGGATACGTGCCATGATCATTGTCCAACATGGTGCCTTGAGCGCTCTCAAACAAGACACTGCTTCCACTCTTGATTTCTTGCCGCAGCAAATGGCCGGTATCCGCAATGTAACTTTTTACGATTTCATACCAATGGCTTTGTTTGTCAAATATTTCAGCCGGATCAAGATCAATCCCGGCAAAGAATTTATTCCGCTCCACCAACAGATCAATCTTACTTCGCAAATCAGATGATGCAAAATCACACATGCGCACACCAGTCCTCTGAGCTTTTGTCATGTACGCAGGCCCAATCCCCTTCTTTGTTGTGCCGACAGTGCGGGACTTTTCCTCCCACACATCCATCTCAAGATGACTGGGCAAAATCACGTGCGCCCTGTCAGAAATCACCAGACGACTCGCATCAAGCGTAAACCCACGAACCCCCAATTCATTTTTTTCCTCAACCAAAACACCCAGGTCAATCACCATGCCATTGCCCATGACACTTTTCACGCCACATGTAAGAACGCCTGTCGGCAGTTGACGGAGCACCAAATCACTCCCATTGTACCTTACGGTGTGCCCCGCGTTCGGTCCCCCCTGATAACGCACGACAGTATGGTATCCTGCTGCCTTCACGAGATAATCGATAATCTTGCCCTTTCCCTCATCTCCCCACTGAAGACCAATGACTACTGTTTGCATGCTCTGGGAGTTTTACCTGTTGCTTTTAAGTTTTTCGAATAGTAGTACGTGTTTAGCTTCTGGTATCTTTTGCTGACAGGAAGGGTTTTCGAGGACACGAATTTTGCGAATTCGGCGACTTCGTCGCCTCATTCAGCAAAATTCACATTTTGGGTCTTACTACGTTATTGAGTCTTACTCCGTTATTGAGTTTTACTATTAGTTGGGTTACACACAACGTACGCAATTCAGTAGATTGAAAATTGCGCTTTATGTAACATAAATAGCGCAAGCTGGAGCACAACAACAATTTCCAATCAGATCTGACTTTTTCCCTAGTTGTAAATAGCGAACCTGGCGTAGCGATAACCATAAGTGATGCCATACCAACACCAACCATCCTCCTCACAGGACGCATACGTTTTCCAATCTCTCTCACAGGACCAGGCAACCACGCTGTGGACATCGCCGTGCAAGACTTGTCTGGAAACACCACGCACAAAGCTCTTTGCATTGCCATCCGAAGACAACGTGTACCCTGGCGATCCGTTTAGGATGATACGTGGAGGCACCCGCGCAGGGTGGTACAGCGGGTGCGACCACATTAACGTCGGCCACGGCAACTTCGCCCAACCAGACGCATACGAGCGCGAAGCTCACTGATATTCCGAACTCAGTGCGTTCGTTCAGGAAATGTCATCAGTATTTCAAAACCTTCAATCCTGGAATTCGAGTGTAATGTTCATCGTGAGTAACGACCATTTCTCCACGAACCAATGCAGTCGCGGCAATCATTACATCCTCTGGTTCGATCATATTGTGCGAGAGTTGGACAGCAAGCTCCCCTGCCCGCATCGCAGCCTTCACGTCAAAGTCTACGATGTTCATAGTCGATAGAAATTCTTCAACTTTGCGTGTTTCGGCAGGAGACACTGCACTTCGCAACGCTCCTTCCCAAAGTTCCATCACTGTAGGTGTCGAGATGTAGAGCGTCTCATGACTGAGGGTATTTAGCACGGCAACAGCATCGAGTTTTTTGCGGAGAATGTCAACAACAAAGGAGGTATCAAGAACTGCCATGTTGACCTGCCATCTGTGAAACCAAACGACGCATGCGGCTCTCGCGGGACTTCATATGGACTTGTCTACGTTCTCGAATCGCGCGTTCAAGACGTGCCCCGCTCGCAGGCGACAGCGCGCCCACAAACTCCCAAATTGATTTTCTTTTGGCAATTCTCCGAATAGCCTCACTAAAACTTTCGTTTTTCTCTTTCAACGCCTTCAATGATTCATACGCGTCTTCCGTGACTGTGATAGTTTTTACGACCATGCTACAACACATGTGTGTTTATGTATTTAAACATTTCTATGTTTACAATATTTCCGAGTTCGCTTCCGCTCACTCAGGAAATACTGGTGTGAGAGCATCGCAAATCTCTTATAGGTGAAGGTACATATTGCACCATATGAAGTGCACCTTGTACTCCTTTGTTGTTGTTGACGTAGGCCGTAAGGTGGATCACTCCGGCAAAGAAGTCACGACCAAAAGCGTCCGGTCAGCACCAGGATACGTCGAAATCCTGCCCAAACACCGCGTGCTTGACACCTTTCACAAAACAGTCGCAGGCAAGAAAGCAGTGTTCATGATCAAATTCTACGACCCGGATGACATCGTCGTCGAGGGAAGAATGGACGTCAAGAACCCATTCGACCCTCACGTGCTTGAGCTCAAAAAAGAACTTGTGTCCCACTGTCTGGCATACGCGCGCAAGCTCGACCACGCGTCAGACGTGTATGAAGAATACAGCATCTACTGCATTAGCGGATATGCCAAATTAAACTCTCTCGTCGCAAAAAACCGCGGAAAAATAATTGGGCTCATGCGCTCTGAAATGGAGCCAATGGACCCGATCGTGGTGGAAACAGCCTTGCGGGAAAGCTCCCTGAAATATTCATCTGACGATCTCGCAGTCGTTGGCTGGGACAGCGCAGTCATCTTCTCCGACCCTGACGAGTTTCCTGAAATCATCGAAATCCTCACCGTGTCAAACATCGAACTCCTCAACGCCCGGCTGATGAATGAAGAACTCGAAGACAGCCTGCTGAAACTCTCCACACTCATGAAAAAACGCCTTAGGTACTTCAATCTGAAAGAAGCGCTGGACTACGTCCTTCACATACGCACAGAAGCCCTCTTCAAGTTCGACCATATCAAACGCAACATCAACAGGTACGGAGACTGGTACACGGCAAAACTCTACGGCCTGGCAACAGACAAATTTCACATAGCCGAAAAAATGCAGGAAGTCTACCGCAAACTGGACACGTTCGAAGACGTCTACCAAATGCTGTCAGAACAGATCAACTGGTATTACTTAATGCTCCTGGAAGTGGGAATATTCCTGCTCATCGTCTGGGAAGTAGTGGCGGCGTTTTTCTGAAACTCACGCCTTCTTCACCTTATTCTTCTGCCCAAACAGCTTTCTGTAAAGCCATACAACCAACCCAATGCCCAACACCCAAGGCAAGGCAGCGACGGCTAATACCAAAAACGTGTTCAGGCTTCCAATAAGCGCTTCAGCCAGCATGGACAATTCAACAAACGCAATGTCAGCATACGCAGACTTCTTTTCAGCGAGACTGACACGAATGGTTGAGTATGTGACCTGCTTGCCAAGCCTGTCCATGCTGTCCAAAAGGTTTGCGATTGTTCTTTCCTGATTAAACATCCTGTCGTTCAGGTCAATCTTGTCTTCCATTTTTTTGGCTTCAGCATACATTTGTTCGTAACGCAGCAACCTCTTTCTTTCTGTGTCGAGCTCCACCTTAATGTTGATGTACGTGCCGGTAATATCTTCTGCATTTTCATTGAAAGATAACACCTTGCCTATGCCTTTCAATTGCTGCACAACCGCATCGTATTTTGCTGACTGCACTTTAATTTCATAACTCGCGCTTGTATACTCGCCACGCTCTCCACTATTGTACGTGTCAACGTCTTCATTAAGCAAATAGGATTCTGATGATTTAATGATTGATTTCAGTTGGGATTCTGCACTTGAAAACGAACCCTTCTCCACTTCTGACGACAAGCGCGCAGTCTTGGAAATGAGTCTGTCCTTAACTTCCGGCGCAAAACCCCTGTCATACAGTGACGAACGCGCATAAGAAGGCGCGGCTTCGTACGACGAGCGCACTGCCATCGATGGAGCGTATGATGACAAGCTCGGAACCGCACCGTCAAAATCGCCTGAGCCAGACATCAAATACAACACTACAAGCACCACTAAAACAAGCAACCAATTCTCCTTCAGCTTAAGCAATTGTTCTTTGACAGTCATGATGCACCTCGTTCAAACGACATGAAGATCGTAAGTATAAAAATGCAACGGGTTTATAGTGAACGACACAAATTGTTGGACAATGGATGTTGTCGTTCACTATTTAGAAGACGACACAAGAGTCCCATAATTAATGTCGTCTTCTATTATGCCAGAAACTTCTCATCAAAATACGTCAAATTTGGAATCCGGTAGTCTGCAACTGTTGAAAAATCAAAGTGTTCAGTAAGCGCATGAGGCACTGCCACAACGCGCATGCCTGCACGCTTGGCAGCAGTCGCGCCAGTCAACGCGTCCTCAAACACAAGGCACCTCTCCGGGGGCATGCCAAGCCTGCGAGCAGCTTCCAAAAAAATATCAGGCGCAGGCTTGCTGTTTGGCACGTCACGTCCCGATACAAACACGCGAAAATACGGACGAATGCCCAGACTATCGACGGTGAGATCAATTTCGTCCATGACTGCAGATGACGCTACTGCCAGTGGATACTGTAACGCAAGACGCGGTACTAATTCCAACACGCCTGTCATTGGGTGCAGGTTGCCTTGCGCCATCGACCGGTAAGTCACCTGCTTCAATCGAGTGATGTCGTCAAGCGATTGTGGCAGTTGAAATCGTTCTTTCAAATTTCCCCACATAAACTTATCTGTCGTTCCAGCAAAAGCATTATGTTCTTCTGTAGGAATGCTGAAGCCCAACTCCCGCATCACCTCACGCTCTGCCCTGCGGTGAATCGGCTCACTATCCACCAAAACGCCATCCATGTCAAAAATGAATGCTTCGATCATGCCAGTATTCCTGAGTTCGCCATGCTCACTCAAGGAATACTGTAAAAGACGAACTGTTTAAATATCTGTGTTGTGAACCAAGAGTTCATGGCATTAAGGCACAACATTCGCCTCATGTACGTCATCTCTTGTCTCATGTGGGGCAGATTTTTCGTGCCTGTGCTTGCCCTATTCTACATCGCTTCGCAGGTTCCGCTGGAACAATTCGCGATCATCATGTCTGTGTTTTCACTCTCAACACTCTTGCTGGAGGTGCCCACAGGCGTTATGGCGGACCTGCTAGGTAAGAAAAAAACGCTCCTTATTTCACGATTCCTCTACATCATTGAAATTTACGTCATTGCTTTCTACAACGGATTCTGGCCGTTTCTTATCGCGAAAATAATCAGCGGTATCGGCGTGAGCCTCAGCTCAGGCACAAGCGAAGCGCTGTTGTACGACACACTCAAACGGCTCAAGCGTACGGACGAACACAAGAACATCTCCAGCACACAATTCGCGCTCACGAACGTCTCAATGGCTGCAACGTTCATCACCGGCGGCTGGCTCTTTTCCATTGACGCGAAACTCCCTGCTCTCGCGTCCCTGCCAATCATCACGCTCGGCTTTATACTTACCTTCTTCCTCAAGGAGCCATACAAGCCACGAGGCAGTCTCACAATCATGCACGCATGGGAACACATGAAGGAAGCCATGTGCTGCGTCATGCACCATCCAACCGTGCGCTACCTTGTCCTATTCTCGCTACCTATCGCTACTGGCATAAGTATTCTCCTCAACCTTTCATCAGTGTACTTTGCAACTATAGGCGTCCCGAAAGCAGGGATTGGTTTGGTCGCGTTTGTTGCATCACTCACTACCGCAGCAGTAGCGCGAATTG
Organism: Candidatus Woesearchaeota archaeon; assembly: GCA_016203345.1. Classification (GTDB taxonomy): domain Archaea; phylum Nanobdellota; class Nanobdellia; order Woesearchaeales; family ARS49; genus JACQIC01. Next base: position 13,138 of record JACQMZ010000019.1, read on the forward strand.
CGCCTCGCGTGGAGCAACGCCTTGGCGACCACAACACACTCTTCGTCATGCAAACACTCCTGGTTGCAGGCACGCTGCTGATGGCAGCACTAGTTCCACTCACAGGTGTGCTGTTCTACTTTGCAGTGCCAGTCGTGTCAGGCCTGTTCAACGTACTCATCAACCACTACATGAACGCACACATATCCACCAGCCATCGGGCAACCATAATCTCCATACAACACTTAATCAGCAACCTTGGCATCGTGATAGTCTTTCCCATTGTCGGAGCAATCATCAAAGCGGAATCCTTCCAAACAGGACTACTCACACTGGCAATATTTCTCGTTGCGTACATGCTCATCCTTTCAGTCGTGAAAAATAGGT
>JACQMZ010000118.1 GCA_016203345.1 Candidatus Woesearchaeota archaeon
GGCGAAGCCGAGCGAGTTCGAAAAATTCGTACTCACAAAATAGCTAAACAGGTACGTAGAGCAAATATTTATATATCATTACGACGATGTTCTTGAATAAAAAGGGTGGGTTTATGGGAGAGCTGCGCAAGGATTACATCTTAGATGACTGGGTCATCATTTCTTCTTCCCGCGGGGCTCGACCGCACCAGTTTGTTGAGGAGGAAAAAGTTGAGGACAAGACGTGCTTTTTTTGTCCGGGAAGCGAACTCCTTACTCCCAAGGAAATCGGTCGCGTTCCTGCCAAGAACGGCTGGCTACTCCGCTGGTTCAACAACAAATTCGCGGCAGTCGAGGCGTGCACGACGCAAGCGCTCCAAACACACAACAGGTTTTACACATTTGCTCAAAATTGCGGCACGCACGAAATCATTGTGGAAACGCCAGATCATGCCAAACAATTGTGGGATCTCTCATTTCAGGATCTTGAACGGGTCTTTACAGTCTACCAGAACCGAATTTTTGCACTGGAAACACAGGGAATGAAGTATGTCTGCGTGTTCAAAAACCACGGTGTCAAAGCAGGCACAAGCCTTGTGCATGCCCACTCTCAAGTAATTGCACAGCCACTCATCCCGAAGCGCGTGCAGGACAAACTTGCTGCCACCCGACGATTTCTACAGTGCCCATACTGCGACATTGTTCAATCAGAAAAAAACTCAGAACGGCGCGTGTTTGAAAACGAACAATTCGCGGCATTTGCGCCATACGCGTCACGATTCAACTACGAAGTATGGATTTTTCCCAAACACCACGCGACCAGACTGGATCAGCTTGACCTGTGCGGCATGGCTGAAGCAGTCCAGCACGTGCTCGCGCGGCTCAAAACCCTCCACTGCTCGTACAACATGACGCTCACGTACGCGCCAGCAAGCACAGACCTCCACCTGCACGTCGAAATCTGCCCACGCACAGCAACCTGGGCAGGATACGAAATCGAGTCAGGAATCATCATCAACAGCGTACCCCCAGAAGACGCGGCGAGGTTTTACCGCAATGAGTGAAAAAACAGTTCCAGACGTCAAATTCATGCTCGCCAACAGGTCTGGAGCGCTTGCCTTCTTCTCCCCAATCCCACAATCGCGATACGAAGGGTTTTTCGTCAGACGAAACGGAAAACTCATCAAAACCATAGAATCCCTCAAACTCGACGTGCCAGTCACCGGCGTCGTCAACGAACTCTGGCGCGTCATACAAACACGCGACAAGCTCACCGAATACTTCTTCCTCCCACTCAACGAAGAAGCCCTCATTTACGAATTGAGCGAACGCAAGGAAATCGAACTCTGCGTTGACATCAAAACCGCAGAAGACAACAGAATCTGGGGACGCCAATACGACTCAAGCCCGGAAGACGGCGCGCTTGTCATCCGCTTCCGCAAAGAACTTGACCCCCGCGACGACAACAGCGTACACGCAACAGAGTTCGAAGGATACCTTGCCATCGCTGGCGACAACCTCGAATCCCTCCCACTCCACCACTGGGAAGAACATCAGTATGCGTGGGACGCCGCGAGGCACTCCCCCCCACAAGCGCGATGGGTATTCAAGCCTGCAAAAATCAGGTCCACAGGGTTTGCCATCGCGTACGACGACAACAAACAAACAGCCATCACCCGCGCAAAAAACGCATGGGAAAACCGTGAACACCTCAAAAAGGAACGCGAAGCCCACGCAGGCAAACTCGTCGCGCCAGTGCCTAAACACGCGCCCCCCACAGTCTCCCTCGCCTATCAATGTGCCAAAAACGCGCTTGACAGCCTCATCCTTGACGAACACTGCCTCACGGCAGGCATGCCATGGTTTTATCAGTGCTGGACGCGAGACCAGCTCATCAGCATCAACGCACTCGCACGCATCGGCCACCTTGACATCTGCAGAAAAATATTCACCAGACTCATCGACCAAATCCAGCCAGACGGACTCTTGCCAAACATCGAACAGCACGGAACCCTTCCTGCCGCAGACGCCACAGGATGGCTCTTCTTCAGACTGCACGAATGGCTCACCCCACTGCTCCGCAACGGACTTCTTGACAAGTATATTTCCAGACGAGAACGCGACCACATGATTACCGCGCTGTCCACCACCCTTGACACGCTCTGGCGCACGCGCGTCACAGACAACGTCATGCACGTCGGACCCAAAGAATCCTGGATGGACACAGAATGGGGAACAGACTCCCGCCAAGGCGCACTCATAGAAATCAACGCACTCCTACTCTCGCTCTTTCGCGCACTCCGACAACTCACCAACCAACACGACCCCAGAGAACCAGCAGTACGCAAAGCAGTCATCAAACACTTCTGGACTGGACACTACCTCTCAGACACGGCAGACTCCCAAACCATCAGGCCAAACGCATTCATCGCCGCGTACATCCACCCTTCGCTCCTCTCCAAACAACAATGGACAAGTTGTTTTGAACACCTGCTCCCACGCCTCTGGTTGTCGTGGGGTGGACTTGCCAGCATCGACAAAAAAAGCGAGCTGTACACTGACACGTACACAGGCGAAGACAACAAAAGCTACCACCGAGGAGACAGCTGGTACTGGATTAACAACCTCGCCGCAACCGTGATGCACAGAACAGACCCTGAAAAATTCAAGAAACACATTGACAAAATTCTTGACGCGTCAACAACAGAAATCCTGTACAAAGGAGCCACTGGACACCACGCCGAGTTAAGTTCTGCGAAACAACTCGAAGGCAACGGCTGCCTCTCACAAGCATGGAGCGCGGCAATGTACATCGAGCTGGTAGAAGAAGTGTACGGCAAACCCAGATGAAACTACCGCCACTCAAACCCCGCAAGCGCGTGTCACATAAAGGTCAAAACGGTCATGTGCTTGTCATCGGCGGAAGCGAAGACTACATTGGAGCTCCAGCGCTCGTCGGCATGGCGGCGCTCGCAGTGTTGCGCTCAGGAGCAGACCTTGTCACTGTCGCCGCGCCAGCCAAAGTCGCGTGGGCCATCAATTGCATCTCCCCAGACATCATCACCAAAAAAATCCAGTACACGAACACCACAGGAAACGCAGGCATGACTCACGGAGGCACAGGAGACGTACTCGCAGGCATCATCGCAGGACTAGTCGCTCAAGGAAACGATCTCCTCACGTCAGCAAGAGTTGCAACTTACGCGAACGGCAAAGCAGCTGAATTGTTGCACAAAAAAAGGGGATTTGGGTACCTGGCAAGCGATTTAGTCCAAGCACTCCCAATCATTCTTAAGCGATTCCAACACCAGACGTAACCAACCAACAATTAAATAAACTGGCTCTTACTCGCCCATACGATGGAGGCGTCATGAAAGAAGGAATAGTTTACCTGCACAGTATTGCGGCAGTCATTGTTATCGGACTCTTGTTGTACACCGTACTGCAACCCAAACAAATAATCCCGCCATCAGATGTCACAGCACAAGCATCAGTCAACGTCGTCTACGAAATCTCATGAGAATTCAGAATTCGCTCGCTACGCTCGCTCATTCAAGAATTCTCTTTTTTTTAATAATTCTTCAAGCATGCTCTTCTCCGCTGCCCACAAAAGACCTGGACAAATTCTTTGAGTGCGCAGACGGCAGGTTTGTCAAATTTGCAGAAGAGTGTTTTGCGAACACGTGCAGGAGTGACGAAGAGTGTAGCATAGTAAAATTCTCAGGACCCTGCGGGGCATACGATGTACCTGCACCGAAAGGAACAGTGCCTCCAACACTGCACGCTACACGATGCAACGAGCAAAACGAGTGCCGAGCAATGCCTGCCGCGTGCGCAGGAGTTGAAACAAGCAAGTACGCAGGAGTTCGCTGCTCAAACAGCATGTGCGTCGGACTCCAACAACAACCCAAAACGCAACCATGCCTGTCAGACGCTGAATGCGTGCCATCAGACTGCTGTCATCCACGCACGTGCGTGCACACATCACAACAAGCAGACTGCCGGGACATCATCTGCACACAAGAATGCCAACCAGGAACACTTGACTGCGGCGGAAGCTGTGCGTGCGAACAAGGAACGTGTGTAGGTAAAAACTTTTACAGCGAATAGAGCGCCGGAAAGTTTGCGGAAATAAGCAGGAAACGCATTTAAAGAGTGCACTGACATGTTGGACCATGTCGTCGAGTTTTGATATTATGCTTGGAAACACACATCGACTATGGTCACAACTCAGACTATTCGCATATGCAAACCGCACAATATGTGAGGTTGGGTTCATCACCGTGTATGCAGGCGAACAAGCTCTTTTGATCTTGCTCACTGAACTGGTTCCAGATTATTCAACAACGACAATATCATTATTCGCGCTCGTCGTCCTTACTACTTTCGCCTTTCACAAGCTCGTTATGGAGTCAAGAATAAGAATTCTGGAGACTGAGGTAGCAACATTGAAACAAGAAATGAAATGTTTTGCCGAGGCTTCAAAACAAACTGCCGACAAGTATATGTCCTTAGCTACGAATAAATTGCATGAAGATAAATATTTAAATGAGAAACGCATCACGCTTGACTATGAAAAATAGAACACAGACACAGGAATTTGAACGGTTTCTTGCTTACCACAGACGGCAAGCCCTAGCGTCAAAAAAAACCTTGGAAGAACTTGAACAACGCATTAATAAACGATTTGAACGAATCTTCCAACTTCTACGTTAGCTCACTCTTTCAACCGTAATCCCCTTCATCCTGTACACATCCAGAACAGACGGCTCGCACACGACGTGGGCAACACCGACAACCACTGCAGTTGGCCTCGATGTAACATAAGGAATGGAAGCCAGCGCCTGAATTTTGTTGCGGTCAAGCACGAACTTTTCGTAATCCTGATCGTCTTTTGCCAGCTCTGCTACAGCTGCGGCATCACCCCTGTCGTATGCCGCGTGCACCTCGTCAATCTTGTCGGTTGCCATTTTGATAACGCGCGGGTGAGTCATCAACGCAAATAGCGGAGGATTTTCCTTCGCAGTCTTCAATGCAGTAGAGAACTTTTCCCATTTCCCAATACATAAATCACGCTGACGTTCCGGTGACTCCAAACCGTACATAGGCAACTTTTGCCTCTGTGCGATCTGAAATATGCACCCATCAATTCCAAAGAGATACGTACCACCTTCACCTATTCGGACTGGAGTGATCTTTCCGCATTGGGTGAGGGCGTGCATCAAAGGAGCAACACGCGCCCGGTCTTCTGGCGATAATTCAGCAACTAACGATGCAATATTTTCTTGTGTGTGCACGAGCTCTTCACTCGGCGGCTTGCTGAGATCAAACTCAAACAACACTTGCTCAATCCCTACAAGCTTCTCATAAATGTCAGTTTGGTAACAATCAGCGGCAAAATGCTTGGTGCCAATCCCAACAGACCTGATGCCGTTATATAATAGATTCCACACAAAAGGCAGTTTGCGCTGTTCAACCATTTTCTGCCACCACCATCAAACTCATCGCCCACGCGAGAGGCGTGTTTTCATTATACCGTTCACTTCGAGCAAAGTACAGTTCTGGGAGCGCGCCATCACGCGTCTGCACAGACCGCACCTTTTCAAGATAATGCCTGTATTTGTGTTTGTTGCCCAGCATCAGATAAATCACTGCCAGCCACGCAAAACCCATGGTCCACTCCGCCTCTCCGCAATCGTTATAGTATTCGTCTCCGATATACCTGCACACGCCACGCTCACGCACCAAAAACAGTTCAACATTTTTCAAGATTTCATCCCTTTGCCACTCTGTGACGATATTGTACGGATAAATCAAGGACAACAACGCCAAATCAACAAATTTTGTTTTTGATTCGCGTGGCAACAACGCATTAAGCGCGAGTCTTCCTTTCTCGATCAGCCACTCAGGCACTTCAACAATGTCTTTCACTGCCATCAAGCCGGCAACGCATGCGCCAATGCTGGAGGCGTGCACTTCCTCATTCTCCTCCCACATTCCGTTATCTGCATCATGCCAGTACTCGATCGCCGCCACATAGTTCACGAGCAATTGCAAGATGCGCACATCGTTTTCATCACGCAGGATTTCAACCCCTTTCGTTGTCAAATCGCCGATTTTGAAGAGAATCGCGCCAACAGCATCATTCTGCTTATTGCCCCAGTCCTCTACAAACTCCTCAAAGGTTTCAGGATTATACCGCGCGTGAATATACCGCCACGCAACTTTAGGATGTGGTTGCTTAACCATCCACTCAATCTTGTACTCGTGCTTTTTCAACACGTCAAGCAAAGCATGGTACGTGCGCTTCAATCCGTCCTCGTCCTGCACTGCTTCCAAGCCAAGAGACGCGTAAATGTTGTCTCGCAACCACGCCTTGTTGTAGCCGGTTTTGACAGTCTTTGAAGCTGCGGCGAACAGGCCACTCGGATACTGCAGGTTTTTGAGAAGTCTCATTGAATGTTTCATGTTTCACCACAAGGAATATGTTCGACCTGCTCTGAATTCTTCAGGAACCATCACGTCACCGTTTTCATGAATTCCTTTGACTGGCATGATATAATGCCGTATGTTTCCGCGTTCATCAATGGAAAATGGATTCTGTGCATCCAGGAGGAAAAGTGAGCCGTCGCGACAAATGATATTGAATGCGTGATATGTCACGCCGACATCGCCATCCTCGGCCAGCGTGCCGTTAATCAAAAAACTTTGATCCCTTCTTTGCGCCGCGAGCTGAACAAGCACTGCCTTTTCCAAACACTCGCCGACACCCTTGTCTATAACAACTGAAAATGGAGCCACTCGCTTGATGTGTCTGGGTACGCTATGCTTGTCAAATATTTCCCTAATACTTTGTGCAGACGAATTCAAACCGCGATAAATTGGGCCCATTGGCACGACACCGTCATCGTACACACCGAGCCTGCGATCACAATCAGGGTCATCAATCTCGTACAACAAACCCCAACTTTTTTGCACAACCGACCCTCGCTCCAAAAGAGGGTGAATCGAGACGTTTCCCCGAGACATTTCACGCAAGATGTCAAGCATAGTCATCCTTCTGCCTCCAACAATTTATTGATGGCGTACTCTGCCAAATGACTCTTGTTCCTGAAAATGCCTTTGGCTACTTTTTGCTCGACTTTCAGAATAGTGGCCTGTTCTATAGAAATTGAAATTTTTTGCTTCATATGCCCTTCCCTGTGTTAATAATCAACACTTTTTTATGAGGATCAACACGCCCTGCGTCGCACCTCTGCATGTACAACGCAAGCCCGGCCGCGGCGCTTGGTTCAGCAGGGCAAAACCTGTTCATAATCGTGTCTGCGTCACGAATCTTTTCTTCCAAAACTCCATAAACGCCAGTGTTGGATCCTGTCGCTCCCAACACCTGCAACGCAGACATGTCGTCCTTTTCCAAAATCAGAAATGGATGCCAAGGTTTAGTCAGCTTGTCTGCGCGGCTTGTTGGCAACAAAGGTTCTGCGCCCAGGATATCCATGGTGATGACTGTAGTGGCTGACACCTGAAGACGCGGATCGCGCTGTCCCTGGCTTGCCGCTCGCAGTGTCCGCTCTTGCCACGTCAAATAATTTTCAAACAGTCGGCCGGAGCCGTAAGGGACATAAATTTCATCAGGAGACTCATTGAATGCTTCATGCACGTGCCAGTCGTAAAAAACAGCGTGCGGTTCTAAAGTCATGACAGACGTCAAATCAATCCCTTGAGAGTTGTTCGTTAATGCCTTAATGTCAAAGGGAGTGAGTGACTGCGCTTTGAGATCAACACAATAAATGTCTGCCCACAATTGTTTGAGACTGCCAAGACGTTCGGCAGAAATATTCTCATCAATCAGAAGCTTGATCGGCGGCAGTCCGTACCTGTGAAACACATGCGCCAAAGCCCTCCCTGCGTTTCCAGCTGTCAACACGGAAAAGCGAGGAACCGGAATCGCGTCAAGTTTTGAATCATTTCCGGTTTTGGTCCGCATGTACAATAGACGAGCGAAGTCCCTGTACAGCGCGGCAATTTCCCACGCAGACCTGTCCTTAATAGTATGAGTCGGGTTCGAAGGCACAGCTTCATTTTTTATCAACACCTGGCCATATCCAAATGGTGTCAAGTCTGCAGGGATCACCGGCGTTGGCGTCCATTCCGGCGCAGAAGGGTCATTCTCGCTAAAGCAGGGTATACTGTCGCCCCACTGTTCAACAAGTTCCCTTGTCATGTATTGGGGGAAATCCTTTTCCTGCAAAGCGGTGGTCATGGTAGCAAGAAGTAGCATATTGTGCTCCTTTTAAACCTTGTGCAAAATTACTACTGTTTGGGGACTAAATATCAAAGACAAACGATTTAAACTTCATACACTTCATGAGATTATGCAAACGTGGCTGGTGTACGCTATCCTCGCATTTCTCCTTTGGGGATTCTGGGGCTTTTTTCCGAAACTCACCACTGCGTACATCAAACCGCCCAGCGCCATGGTTTACGAGACAGCGGGAGCGCTGATTGTTGCTGTTGTCGTTCTTCTGTTCCTCATAAAAGGAAGGCCAGAACTGCACTCCAAAGGAATACTCTTTGCAGTCGTTACAGGCATGGCAGGCATTACTGGAGCATTCTTCTTCCTCTCGTCCCTCAGCGTCGGCGGAAAAACGTCAGTGGTAGTCACGCTCACCGCACTCTATCCACTGATTACGATTCTCTTAAGCGTTCTCTTCCTGCATGAAACAGTCACGATCACGCAAGGCATGGGAATACTACTGGCGCTCATCGCCATACTCCTCATCTCCCTCTAAAACAACGCATAAATAAACGGCGACACTGCAGATGATTGCGCAAAGACGATCAACACGCCAACCAGCAACAGCATAAGAATAAGCGGGAGCAACCACCACTTCTTGTTCTCCAGCATGAACGCCCACAAGTCACGCAACAAGGCAAACCGTTTCATAGAATGCGATCATCCTTGTGGTTTTATTAAGATTGCGGTTTCGGAAACCCTCTGGCTGAAAAAGGTGCTTTTTTGGTCAGCACGTATTTATACAACGCCATACATTCTCCTCCTATGGACACTGTCACGCTTGTCCAGTTCAACATGAACCAAGCGTACGGGCTAGAAAACTTCCTCTGGCCCAAATGGCCACGAATGCTTGGAGAAATCACTGACGAACTCAACAAACTCCCCAGACCACGCGTTGTTGGCCTCGACGAAATCGCACGTCGCGAACGCAAAAGCGGATTCAATCTTATAGAAAAAATTCAACAGGAAGCAGGATTCGCCTATGGCACATACGCCAGCAACTACCGCGTGCCCGGATACTTCGACGTCGGAAACGCACTGTTTTCAGACTATCCTCTCACAGACATCAACATCGGAACACTCAAAGGCGGATTCGTCTGGGGGAGATTGCACAACGCCCTGTTTGGACCACGCACATACATCCTGGCCAAAGTCACGCATCCGCACGGTTCCTTCTACACCATTGTCGCACATCTCGGAGTCAAGGATGCCCCGCACAAAGTCGCCTCCGCACGACTCCTGTCACGCATCTCCAGCAGAATCACAGGCCCTGTTGTCCTCCTCGTCGATGCCAATGCCATACCCATCTATTCCGTCAAGAGAAAGGATTTCGCCGACGGAGACATTACCAACGATGACTATACGCGTTGCAGGACCATGCAGTTCCTTCGGCTCGGGTATCCCCAAGACCTCTGCCCAGTCGGCTGCTATGACCCGGCACAAGCCGAAGACCCTGACTATTGGACCTTCCGCGGGACCAGACGCATTGACTACATACTTGGCAACAACCTCCCGCGACCACTCGACTATACTGTTGTCCAACAAATACTGTCTGACCACGCCATGACCATCTGCACCCTCCCGCTCCCACAACAGAGCGCGGAACGCAAAGACATCACTGACCTCGTCAGGCCTCCAAACGAAACAATTCCCTACCACATCGTCAACGCAGTCACTACCCTCAGCGCTCTCCCTGCAGGAGTACCTGCTGCGGCACAAGCGGCGTATGCATCTGCGAAGCAAAAACTATCAGGGCCAGCCAAGAAAATCTCAGCACGATTCAAAGCCTTCCTTTGAGAACTCTTATAAACCTCGGGATCTAGCGTATCCTGAAAAAGGTGCGCATGAGTCCCATAGTTACAGTCCTGATATGCCTTGTTGCCATGTACGTCATATCAGAAACTCTCCGCCTGTTCAAAATCCCCCGCGTCATCAGCTACATTCTCGCAGGCATACTTCTCAGCCTGCCACCAATAGCTCCACTGCTCTTCCTCCCGGAAACACTTTCTGTCATTGGATTCCTCTCTGACATCGGCAC
>JACQMZ010000119.1 GCA_016203345.1 Candidatus Woesearchaeota archaeon
AATCAAGCTCGGCAAAATCTTCCGAAAATTACTCACGTCCTTCTGCTGCTGAGTCTGGTCCACCAGATTCGACACCACTTTTTGCATGATTTTCTGGTCAGTCACGAGCGAAAAAACGGAGAGCCAGTATATAAATTCTACGAAAATCCTGAATTCGGACGCTTCGCGTCCTCATTCAAGGATTTTCTGGTTCGTGACGTTTCGAGTTTTTGAGGATTTCGGCAAGGTTTAAATTGGGTTTCAAGCTACACGGTTAACAACTACGGTGAATCATGAGTGACCTTAAAGAATGGATTATCAGGCATCTCAAGAACAAGGATTTAGTCAAGAAAACAATACTTGAAATAACAGACGACCCTGACAACAAGTGGGATGCCCTGATCAAGCGCACAAATGAACTACAGTACCTCAAAATTACTCCCACCCTCTCCCTGCCGCAGGCAGAAGGCAACATAATCCTCGTCACCACCAACACACCAGACAACCTCAACACTCTCATCAAAGACTGGAAACTCTACGCGGCAAAACAACACCTCTGGATCTACTTCGTCAACCCACAAACACAAAAATTCTGGGCGCTCAACCCATACACCCACGACAAAATATCAGACAAGGAAAGCCTGGCGCTCGGACTCAGAACGATGTTTGAGTCCGCACAAGGAAAGGACACGAGCATGGTGGAGCGATCTTTACACAGCTTATAGAGAACTTTGAATAACCACGAAATTTGTAAACCTTAAAAAGCCAAGTCATGTTCTTACAAAATCTCGTGTGAGCGAGTGCAAGCATTGTTGCAGCAGGCACCGAGTGAACTCGAGATTTCGCGCCAGTGATCTAGTGGTATGATACAAGCTTCCCAAGCTTGGTGTCCGGGTTCGATTCCCGGCTGGCGCATACGAGCATGTGACAGACGGTGATACAATCTCAGTTGAATCATCGGCTGGCGCACTTCACGTCTCGTGCTTCGCACCTGTGAAGTTCTTCCATTGCCAGGAATCGAACGTGCTCAGAAATCCTGCGGATTTCTGGCACCCCGCTCAGGCCTGCGGGCCTTCAGGGGATTCCCGGCTGGCGCATCGAGCAGGGCGAGATGCGACAGACGGTGATACAACCGCTTTGAATTCGCACAAACAAAGGGTTATTCAAAGCTCTCTATACCTGACCAGCCGCGTTTTCCTGCTGTCCTTCTTCTTCAGAGTAGCTTGGCACTGCAGTGCGGGAAATGATCACGATGTCGCCAATCGCTTTCACGAGCTGATGCGGCACAATAACTCCTTTGGCGCTTCCCAGCACTTTAGTCAAGAAACTGTTTTTTGTCGCGCGCACGCGCCAACCATACACTTTATTGTTCGTGATGATCGCTTCTTCCACATCACCGAAATAATCACCCAAATCAGTGAATACTTTCATGTCATACGTTTCCGATATCTTCTTCAGTCGCAGCATACTGTCATTGTCGGAGTAGGGGTATTTAAGTTTTGCTGTGCCAAAATCTCGAGTTCGGCGCACAAGCGCCTCACACGAGATTTTTGGGTGTGCGAACATTCGGGGCATACGTTTAAAAGTCACAAACCGTGTCCTATGATATGCCTAAATTCCTCACGAAAATCACTGCCATCACACAAGCGTCACCCACAGTCAAAATCATCACCTTTGACACACCACTTGACTTTGTTCCTGGCCAGTTCGTCATGCTCACCGTGCCTGGCTACCTAGACAAGACAGGCAAAGGACCAAAAAGGGCATACTCCATCGCTTCTGCACCTGGCGAACCTCTCGAGCTCGTCATCAAGATCAACCCCGCACCATCCCTGTCATCCACCATCGACGCTCTTAAGATCGGAGACAGCGCAGAAGTCGACGGGCCTTTCGGCAAATTTGTTCTCCGCGAACCTGTCAAGCAAGACACGATGTTTATCGCCGGCGGAACAGGAATCGCCCCACTCATGAGCATGATAAGGCACGTCACCAAACAATCCGCGCCTCCACACATGAAACTGCTGTTTGGCATCAAAACAATCAAAGACTGCATCTATCGTGAAGAACTGGCGAAATGGGAAAAGAAAGGAATACTCATCGTCATCACCTGCCTCAGCCAAGAAGAAGTTAAAGGATTGCACCACGGCAGAGTCACCAGCATTCTCCCACACCACACGCCGCTAACAGACGTGTACATCTGCGGCTCACCACAAATGGCTGCTGACACCATCACCGTCCTGCGCACACTCGGCGTCAGTCTTGACCGCATCTTCAAAGAACAATGGTAAACAACCTCACCATCATCGGCACGTCACACATTGCCACAGAAAGCATCGCTGAAGTCAAGCGAGTCATCACGGAGCTCAAACCAGCAGTCGTTGCCGTTGAGCTCGACAGCGCCCGCGCACACGCTCTCTTCCAGCGCGGCAAACAACGAGGCATCCGCTGGCAGGACATCAAGCGCATCGGCATCAAAGGATATCTCTTTTCCCTCATCGGCGCATACGTAGAAAAAAAACTCGGCGAACGCGTCGGCACAACACCAGGCGCGGAAATGAAAGCAGCCATACTTGCTGCCCGAGAAGTCGGCGCACAAGTCGCGCTTATCGACCAAGACATCACGATCACACTCCAGCGATTCTCGCAAACACTCACGTGGAAGGAAAAATTTCAACTCGTATGGGACCTGATGACTGGATTTTTTGGAAGGGAAAAAATACCATTTGATCTTTCCAAAGTCCCCCAAAAAGAACTCATTACAAAACTCACGCGAGAATTCAAACGCAAATATCCAAACATGTACCAAGTGCTTGTAGTTGAACGAAACATCCACATGGCACGACACCTCGCGCACCTGCTTCAACACACCACAGCGCCTGTGCTTGCCATAGTCGGAGCAGGACACGAGCAGGAGATCGAACGGCTCGTACAAAAATATATAAAGATTGAAGACAGATGCTAAACACATGCTGGAGAACCTCCGCGACAAGATTACACGATACTTCTGGTTCACGCCAACCGAATGGAGAGGATACTGGCTTACGGTTCTGGTTGCTTCCTTCGTGTATTCGTTTGACAAATGGGGACTCACCACCTTTGAACCAGACATTGGACTCATCAACTGGATGACCGGCGCACTCCTGTTTGGATTCATTATTTTCATCCACCATGCGGCCCAACGCATAGCCGCACTTCATTTTGGCTTCCAGCCAGAGCATTATGTCTGGTGGTACGGGCTTGTGGGAAGTTTGCTGATCGCACTCCTCACCAATGGCTACGTAAAGTGGTACGCAATGGGAGGACTCATGATTTCCCTCCTGCCCACCCACAGGCTCGGCAGGTACAGGTATGGCCCAAACCTCCAAGCATTCGCAAACGTCACTGCATTCGGACCCATCGCAAACGTGTGTGCTGCAGCGTTCATCAAAACACTTGCGTGGATCCTGCCACTACCTACAACACTCGTTGACACGTGGTTTTACCAAAGCCTTGTGTACAGTGCATGGCAACTCCTGCCCTTCCCTCCACTCGACGGCAGCCGCATGCTGTACGCATCGCGACTCTTCTACGTGTTTGTCTTCAGCACATTCCTTGGCTACATCACCCTTGCGGCAATCGGCGTATTTTCCTTCGTGTTCGCCCTCCTAATAGGCATGACCTGCTGGCTCCTGTTTTACTATTACGTGGAGAGATAACATGGGCATGGAAGACTGGGTGGAATATTCAGCATTCGGACTATTCATTTTTGGATTCCTGCTCGCTTTCAGCACAGGATCAGAACTGCTCAGCTACGCCTTTGTCATCCTCGTCGGCTTCATGTTTGCCCGCCTCTGGTACAGGTGGAGAAAAAACATGAAAGTCGTCATCGTGTTCTTGATGATGGGATTCATCTTCGGGTATGTCATAGGAAACTTTTACGGCTCAAGAAAATTAACAGTAGCGCTCTTTCTCTTAGCAGTATGGGCAGGCTACGAAGTACACAAAAGAGAATGGATGAAGAGCTTAGAATTCTAAGGGTTCATTGCTGCTCTTGTTTTGAATTTTCGTGAATTCGCTGACGCTCATTCAACGAAAATTCGTGAATCTTTGTGACGTGAACCCGCGCGCTACACGTACTTTGATACTACAACTGCAACAAGCACTCCGAGAACAATTCCGCCAATCACGTCAATCACAAAATGCTTTCTCAAATACACCCTGCTTGCGCAGACGAGCAATGAGAGAAGCACAGACGGAATCACCAATTCAGGCACCTGACGCGCGAACAAGTACGCCATCGACGTGATACGCGCTGCATGAATGCTTGGAAAACTCGACGCGTCAACACGCTCCAACACACTCTTATGACGCTCATGATTCGGGCGATCCTTGAAATACAACAAACGAATGATGACTGCCGAGGCATAAATGATGACGAGAGCAACCACAAGCTGGGCTGCAAAATACGTGCCTACCATTACATACGTAAGGACGACAAACGTCAGGTATCCCCATAAGCCACCAAATCCAGTAATGTCACGAAAGAAATCGTTCACGTGCTTTTCGACGAGGCTGTGCATGATATCCTCCAGACGCCACACGAGTTAATAAAAGT
>JACQMZ010000123.1 GCA_016203345.1 Candidatus Woesearchaeota archaeon
CCATGATGGTGTCCCGTCCAATAAAAAACCAGTTGCAAAATGGGTATGGTGGTTTTCGAGAATTCGTGTTCTCGAAAACCCTGCCTATCAGCAAAAAATAACAGAAGCTTAACACGTACCGTAAAACTACAGTTTTAAATAAGCGATTGTCAACGCAATACGCTTGTGAAATCATTAATCGACATCCGTGACGTATGGAAAACCTATCATATGGGTACGACTGCCGTTCACGCCTTGCGGGGTCTTACGCTTCAGGTGAATAAGGGCGAATTTCTTGCCGTGCAGGGTCCGTCTGGGAGCGGCAAGAGCACCTGCATGAACATTGTCGGGTGCCTTGATTTGCCTACCAAAGGAAAAGTGTTGTTGGACGGTAAAGACATTGCCCATCTGAAGGAGTCTGATTTGGCGCAAATTCGCGGGCGCATGATCGGGTTTGTGTTTCAGAAGTTCCACCTCATTCCAACGCTTACTGCTGTCGAAAACGTAATGTTACCGCTCACCTTCCAAGGCGTTCCTGAAAATAAGCGTCTGGACAGGGCAGAATATCTCCTTCAACTCGTTGGACTCAGGGACCGCATGCATCACAAGCCTAATGAATTGAGTGGTGGCCAACAGCAACGCGTCGCTATCGCTCGCGCGTTGGCCGTTGATCCGCCTGTTATTCTGGCAGACGAGCCGACTGGAAACCTTGACAGCGCAACTGGCGTGACTGTTATGAAACTCCTTCAGGAACTCCACATCCAGCAGCACAAGACGCTTGTTCTTGTCACGCACGACAACCATCTTGCTTCGCATGCAGACAGAGTTGCGTACCTCAGTGATGGAAAAATAGTTAAACAGGTACAGCATGAATGAATCCGCGGCTCTTGTCAAGAATTTTCAGAACTCAGCCCTTGGGCTTCGTTCAGGAAAATTCTGGGGAAAGGAAAGTGGTGCATAAAAAACTACGATGGGTATCTGTTTTTTTCATGCTTTTACTTCCAACCGTATTCGCAGGCATTCAGGCAAGCCAGGTCACCGTCACTGCATTGAAGTATGAGCCTGCTCCGGCAGAACCGGGAAGTTACGTTGATGTGTATGTGAAAGTTCAGAACGAAGGCTTGACGACAGAAGACTTCACCATAACGACAGAACCCGAGTATCCATTCTCCCTTGCCACAGGTGAAGAGGTGACGAAATCTCTTGGCAGGCTGCCTTCTGGTGAAGACGCGGTTGTGCAGTTCAGGATCAATGTTGATTTGGCCGCGCGGTCAGAAACCAAAAACCTCACGTTTTATTACAAATACCAAAAACAACCGCAATGGGTCAAATTTGAATACCCGATTCAGGTTCAGACGCAGGACGCGTCGCTCACTATTGAACATTACCGAGTTTCCCCTGCTGTGGTGAAACCAGGCGAACAGGCGGGTATTATCATTACCCTCAAAAATAACGGGCGCATTGGCGTTAAGAACATTGACGTCACCATTCTTCCGGATCTTGATGAGAACAAATTCAGCATCGTCGGCACAGGCACCACCAAACGTGTGCCGTCGCTTGAGCCCAACCGCAACATCACAGTAACTTTTGACGTGGTGGCTGACACCACCGCTGAAACTAAAGTGTACACTATTCCTGTCAATCTTTCCTTCTCAGACGTGCGCAATCGCGAAAAATCAGTCTCAGGGACGCTCACGCTTCTCGTCGGCGCAGAGCCAGAAGTGCGCGCGTCCATTGACTCCACCACTGTCACCAAGGAGGAACTGATTGGCACGGTTAGCGTCAAAATGATTAACAGCGGCATCGTGGATCTCAAATACGTCAATGTCGTTCTGCAACCGTCAAAAGAGTACACCATACTTTCTCCGTCGACGGAAGAATATGTGGGCAATCTGGATTCTGATGATTTTGAAACTATAGACTTTCTCATCAAAGCAAACTCGGAACGTCCTCTGCTTTCGCTCACCGCAAACTTCAAAGATCCGTACAACAAAGACTATGCTGTCGCGTATGATCTCCCGCTGATTCTCCGCAGCAAGCAAGAACTCGGACAGTCAAGCAACACCGCACTCATCATCGGAGCAGTTCTTGTGCTCATCATTCTCGCCATCATCTACCGGTTTCGGAAAAAGCGATAATTATGCTGGCAGACCTTTTTCGTCTTTCACTGCGTTCCCTTGCGCATAGGGCCACTCGTACGTGGCTTACAATGATTGGCATCTTTATTGGGGTGGCAGCGGTTGTCGCTTTAGTGTCTTTGGGCCAGGGAATGAAGGACGCCGTTAACTCGCAATTTTCAGCTGTTGGCACTGACAAGATTATCGTGCAGGGCGCGAGTGCAGGATTCGGGCCGCCTGGGCAAAACACGGCAGGCGCAGTGGACGTTGACGATCTTGAACTCGTGCGAAAAGTCACAGGGGTGCGGCGCGCGGCAGGCCGTCTTCTCCGCTCTATGAACTTTGAATATGGAGGCGGAAGCGTGGTCACGTTCGCCGCAAGCATTCCGGAAACGCCAGATGATCGTGACCTTGTCATTGAAGCAAATAACATTAAAGTTAGTCAGGGTCGCCTGCTCAAGCCAGGAGATAAACGAAAAATCCTGATCGGCAATCATTTGTGGACTGTGGATCATTTCCCAAAAAAGATTGTGCTTGGGTCGAAAATGACGATTCAGGACGAGCAGTTTGAAGTTGTTGGCTTGTTGCAAAAGATTGGGGCAGGGAGGGATGAAGCTGTGTTCATGAACGAAGATGACGTTCGGGACTTGATCGACGACAAGGACGTGTACAGTGTCATCGTTGCTCAAGCTGACGCCGGAGTAAAACCAGCTGTTGTGTCTAATAGAATTCTTGCTACTATTCGAAAGGACAGGCACCAGAAGGAGGGGTTTGAAGACGTGACGGTGACGACAAGCGAGGATCTCATCGCCAGCATCAACATCATCCTCGGCGTGGTCCAAGCAGTCTTTGTTGGCATCGCGCTTATCAGCCTTCTCGTAGGAGGCATCGGCATCATGAATACCATGTACACGGCTGTTCTCCAACGTGCGCAGGAGATTGGCATTATCAAAGCTATTGGCGGAAGGAATGAACACGTGCTCTGGATTTTTCTTCTCGAAAGCGGCCTTCTGGGGCTCACAGGCGGCGCAATCGGCATTATCACAGGCATTGGGTTGAGCAAAACAGTCGAATTTGCCGCGAAGGGTTGGCTTGGAAATGTTCTCAAGGCATCTTTTCCATGGTACCTTATCGTCGGCGCGCTCTTGTTTTCTTTCGTCATCGGCATGGTTTCAGGTGCACTTCCTGCGCGCCAGGCAAGCATGCTTCCCCCAGTAGATGCATTGCGAGGTGCCTGATGGACGCAGATATTGCCATCCTGGCGGCGCGCAATGTTGCCAAGGGAAAAAAGAGAGCATTCCTTACTATTCTCGGCATTTTCATTGGCATAGTTGCGGTCGTCGCCCTTGTTTCTCTTGGCCAAGGGCTTCAGCGTACCATTAACGAACAGTTTGAAAAAGTTGGGGCAGATAAGATTCTCATCCAAGCCAAGCAGGTCGGGTTTGGCGACGCCGATGCGCCTGGCCAGCTTACCAAGCGCGACATTGACATTATTTCAAATGCGCATGGCGTGAATCAGGTGGCAGGATTTCTGTTTCGCGCAGGCAGCGTCGAGTTCAATAACGTCCAGCGGACGCTGTACGTCATGAGCGTGCCGGAAAAGCCTGCTGAAATTGACTTGTCAAATGCTTTTCACACGATGGATGCAGATGAAGGGAGATTGTTGACGCACAATGATAGGCAAAAGGCAGTCATTGGTACAAGCGTTGCGCACAACAGGCAATTCAGAAAAAACGCAGGTATTGGAAACAAAATCCTTGTCAATGGCGAGTCGTTTGAAATTGTAGGCATCCTTAAACGTATTGGCGATCCTGGAATGGACGGCTCGGTCGTCATTGCTGAAGAAGACGCGAGACGGCTTCTGAACGCGTCGCTGGAGTACACGATGGTTGTTGCCCAGGCAGGCCAGCCGGAAATTGTCGCGGAGCGCATCGAAAAGGTGCTGAGAAGGGACAGGAATCAGAAAGAAGGAAAGGAGGATTTCAGCGTGCAGTCCAGCACTGACCTTATTGAAACGTTCAACAAAGTCCTTCTCATCATTCAGGTTGTTTTTGCAGGTATTGCCGCCATCAGCCTTCTCGTCGCTGGCACAGGCATCATGAACACGATGTACACGGCTGTCCTCGAGCGAACTCAGGAAATCGGAGTGATGAAAGCGATCGGTGCGAAGAATAGTCACATTCTTGTTCTGTTTCTCATTGAGAGCGGACTTCTGGGATTAACAGGCGGCATCCTGGGGGTGGTGACCGGGTTTGCAATAAGTAAAGGCGTTGAAGTCGCGGCTAATTCTGCTTTTGGCGCAGGAACAATTACGGCAATATATCCGCCATACCTCATCATTGGTGCGCTCGCGTTTTCTGCCATCATCGGCATGATCAGCGGAACTCTTCCTGCACTGCAGGCGGCGAAACTTAAGCCAGTTGAAGCGTTGAGGTACGAGTGATCCACAACGTTTATCAATGCCGCCCATGAGATTTCATCCATGGACGTGCGTTTGTGGACCAAAATCAGGGAAGTGATTACATACAAGGGATTTACTTCGGTTGTCCACAAAACATTCAGGCTTCCCAACGGAAAAGAGGGAACGTTTGACATTTCCAACGGCAGGGACGTTGCCAGCATTCTCCCTCTCACCAAACGGAATACTGTTGTGGTTGTCAGGCAATACCGGCCTGGTCCGGAAATGGTGTGTGAAGAGCTTCCAGGAGGCATGATCGAGCCTGGCGAATCACCTCTTGACTGCATTACTCGCGAGCTTGCGGAAGAGACAGGGTATACGGGCAAGATCGCACACGTCGCGACCACTTCAGTGTCGCCGTATTCTGCCATCAAAGCAAATTTCTTCGTGGCCACAGGGTGCGAACGCTCAACAACCACTCATCTTGATGATCTTGAAGATGTGGCAGTCGCAGAAATTCCCTTTCCCGAATTCCGGCAAAAACTCAAGGAAGGAAAGCTTGGCACAATTGCAGGGGCGTATCTCTGCCTTGATCATTTGGGATTATTGTGAACAAGGTTTTTAAGTTCGTTTATTCTCTGGTGTTGAATGGGAAGTCTGGAAGATTGATATTGCCTTGGCCGCCACTTCCCCAAACTACTTTCTCAGGAAAGTGTTGGAGTGCGCCGACAAAGGTGACGTGCTGGAAATTAAGAAATATATTGGCCTTTCCATCGCTTGTTGTGAGGCACATGGTCTTCAAGTTCCTGAAGAGCCAGGTGTGTTTCCGGAGAAGTACAAGAAATTCTTCCACATCTATACGCAACTCAAAGACTTGCATTGGATGGCGTACCAGAGAGCCATTCGACAAAATGCTGCAAGAATAGTCGGACATGCGCTCACACGTGATGCATCATCGCCTGTTGACCGCAAAGCTTTTGATGACAGCGTCACTCAAGTTAAAGACTTGTATCTTGACTGCTTGGACGACCTCCTGCCTCCAAACCGGCGGAACAAGAATGTGTCAGTAATGATTGAGTTTTTCAACAAGGTAGTTGATCCTTTCTTTGCGGAAGTTGCGGACTGTGCACGAACAGCAAATCACCCCCTTCGAGATCTGTATACCGTCGACAGAATTGAAGGAGTACCTTATGCGCGCACGGTGGTGACGGGAAGAGGCATTGTACGCGCATCATGGTATCACGACCAGTGGAAGCGTCAATCACGCCGCAAAATCCCTGTCTTTATCGATGCTGTGTATGAACGCGCATGGCGACTGTATTCTCCATTTATTTTACACCCAAGTAGACAGCGACGAGCAGGTGCCCGCGTCAAGACGTCTGCCAAACAGCAAAAAACTGCGAACGCAAGAAAGAAAAAAAGCCCTGTACGATCACGTGCGAGGAGAGGCAGGACGCACCGTAAATGAGAGGCTGCCAAACATGGTGAATTCCTGACCTTCTGCGACGTGGTACTCAGTTTTAAAATCTGTAACACGTAATTCCCCTACGCGAACATAATTATTATTCTTGCTTAACGCATGCCGAAGCGCGCGCACAAGCGCTTGCGTGTAAATTCCTCCTTCTTTCACGCGCTCATATGCTGCTTCATCCTCCTGACTCGAGCCCATAAACGCGCAGTTGTTCAATCCGCCAATCACGCGGAAATTCCTTGCAAAACAACAGTCAAGTATGCACAAGCGATTTCCCTTAATTCCTTCAAACTCCGCAAGTAGATTGTCAACATTGAAAACGCGTCCTTCGCCACCGATAGTCAACTTGCCAAGCTTTCCACCATGCCCGCTGTAGTAAAACAGGAATAAGCCGTGCTCGTCCACTTTCGAGGCGACCACGCGCAAAGCAGACCACGTGTGGGAGAATCAATTGGTTGTTCACACCGCTAATGTCGATTGGCATGGACCGATCCTTGTAAGCGAACGGTACATGATTTCGTCCTATTCTCGTGGGAGCGTTCACAACCACACTGGATTCGCCATACACGAGCACGCCGGTCTTCATAAGTCACGCGTGCGCATTCACACATATAAATTTTTCCCAGCAAGTAATATAAACCAAAACAACCTGCAATCAGGAAAAGAGGTCTCATGTACGACATTATTACAGTCGGGTCAGCCACCGTAGACGTGTTTGTTCATACGGCGACTGATGCGACGAAAATCACGTCTGTCAAGCGCGAACATGACGTGTGTTATCCTATCGGCGGCAAGATCCTGATTGACAAGTTGACGTTCGACACAGGAGGAGCAGGCACAAACACGGCGGTGGCGTTCTCGCAGCTTGGGCTGAAAACAGGATGGATCGGGAAGCTTGGCGATGACGCCAACAGCAAACATATTTTGGATGCCCTCAATCAAGAACGCGTCAAATTTCTTGGATCGCACGGCAAAGGAAACACGGGATATTCTGTCATCATTGTAGGATTACTCAATGACCGCACGATCCTCACCCACAAGGGTATTAATGACGCGCTGGCCGTGCATGACGTGGCGTTTCAAAAAGTGCACACGCGCTGGTTTTATTTTGGCAGCATGATGGGTACAAGCTTTCACACGTTGTGCATGCTGGCGGCGCTTGCGAAACGCACGCACGTTCCGTACGCATTCAACCCCAGCACTTACCTTGCAAAACAAGGGTACAAGATACTTTCACCAATTATTGACGGGTGTGAAGTGTTGATTTTGAACAAGGAAGAAGCCCAGCTTCTCACTCACACCACGCATGTGGCAAAAATGCTGGAATCTCTTCAGCGTCATGCGAACACCGTAGTGATTACCGACGGAAAAAACGGCGCGTTTGCATTTGACGGACATGAGCGACTGCGGCTATTTACCCGTGCAGTGCGTGTGGTGGAGACAACAGGTGCAGGAGATGCCTTTGCCTCAGGAGTCGTGTATGCGATCTCGCGCGGAAAGCCATTATCAGATGCTATGAAAACAGGGCTGGCAGAAGCCGAATCAGTCCTCCAACACATTGGCGCGAAGAAGAACTTGTTAAAAAAATCAGAACTGCACAAGAATATTAAACACATTCGCGTAGAGGCATTCTAATGCTTGCCACTCTCACTCAAGTTCTCAGCAAAGCCAACAGACAAAAGTATGCTGTCGGCGCCTTCAACACGAACAATATGGAAATTGTCCAGGCGATTGTGCGTGCGGCTGAAAAAGTGCGCTCTCCTGTCATCGTGCAAACAACTGAAGGCGCCATCGAGTACGCTGGTCTCGACACTTTGAAATGCCTCGTGCTTTCAGCAGCAGAACAGTCTCGCGTTCCGGTTGTTCTGCATCTTGATCATGGCAAAGATCTCACGCTTATCCGCCAGTGCATGAACAGGGGGTACACCTCTGTCATGATAGACGGCAGTCATTTCCCGTTTGACAAGAACGTGAAGGTGACAAGAAAGGTGGTGCGATGGGCGCGTGCTAAAGGTGTGAGCGTTGAGGGAGAGCTTGGCACTATTGGAGGAGCTGAGGATTTGGTGTCGTCAAGAAGAATCCTGTACACAGAGCCAAAAACTGCTGTTGATTTTGTTGACAAGACAGGAGTAGACGCGCTCGCGATCGCCATCGGGACTTCGCATGGGGCATACAAGTTCCAAGGGAAAGCTACACTCGACATCAAGCGACTTGCGGACATCAAAAGAAGACTCAAAATGCCGCTCGTCTTGCACGGCGCATCTGGTGTGCCAGAATCTGTAGTTGCCAAAGCTGAAAAGTATGGCGCCAAACTCGGCAAACCAGAAGGCGTGCCTGACACCCAAATCCGTTTGGCAGTGAAAAACGGTATCAACAAGATAAATACAGATACGGATTTGCGGCTTGCATTTGACGCGGCACTTCGTGAAGTGATAGCCACAAAGCCAGATGTGTTCGATCCAAGAAAAATTCTTGGGCCAGCGAGGGATTGTATGCAACAGGTCGTAGAACACAGAATTCGTGTATTTGGAAGCGCAAACAAAGCGTAATGAATTTTCCGAACTCGCGCTGGTCGCTCGTTCAGGAAAATTCAGGTGACGGAAAAATGGCAAAGAAGACTAAGGTTTACATCGGCGCTGATCATGCGGGCTTTGCACTAAAGGAACACATCAAGAAATTCCTTCAGCAAAGGAAAATTTCCTTGTGGGACTGCGGAAATACTGGGTTTGATCCGGATGATGACTATCCTGATTATGCATATGCTGTTGCGAAGGAAGTTGCCGCACACAACGTGTTTGGTATTCTCGTTTGTGGCAGTGCAGAAGGTATGAGCATTGCGGCAAATAAAGTCAAGGGTGTGCGCGCAGTCGTGGTTCATGATGTGCGGGAAGCCAGACTCACTCGCAAACACAACAACGCAAACGTCCTTTGCTTGTCTGGATGGCGCCTGCCAGTCGCTAATGCCCAAAGGATTATAAGTATCTGGCTGGCTACTCCTTTTTCAGCAGAAGAACGCCACCGCAGGCGGATAAACAAGATTCGAAAAATCGAACGGCAAGAATTATGAAAAAACTCATTATTCCAGCGATCCTGTCTTCCACTTTCGAGGATTACAGTCAGAAAATAAAGGCAGTCGAAGGGCTTGTGGAGCGCGTCCAGATTGACGTCATGGATAACAGGTTTGTTCCAAACAAAACCATTCCTTTTGATTCGCTTGCGGCGGTAAAATCCGGCGTTTATAAGGAAGCGCACATGATGGTCGATGCGCCTTGTGCATACATTCCTGCGGCACAACGGCTGGGTGTTGGAACATACATTTTTCACGTCGAAGCGTGCAGCAGTCCGAAACTTGTGTATGATATAATCGAGCGCATCAGGCAGTATAAAATGCAGCCCAGCATTGCAATCAACCCGCGCACGCCGCTTAAGGCCATACTCCCGTACTTGTCGCAACTCGAGCACGTTCTTGTCATGACTGTCGTGCCAGGATTTGGCGGGCAATCATTCATTCCCAGCGCGCTGAGAAAAGTGCAGGCAATTCGAAAACGGTTTCCCAGCATAAACATAGAAGTGGATGGGGGAATCAACGCAGACACACTGCCTAAAGCAAACAAGGCAGGAGCGAATTATTTTGTTATGGGAAATGCTATTTACAAGCAGCCAGACATCGGAAAGGCAGTTGCAGACTATCGGCGACTCGTTAAGGAATAAAAAATCCCAATCGCAGCAAGGTGCGGAGCATGGACCCAATTCGAGCAATCAATCCCTCATATCTAATCTTCGAAAACGTTCAATGATGTGTTGCACATCTGACAAATCAACGTCTCCGTCTGAAGCATTGCGTTCTGGAAGAGCCGCCTGAACTGATGGTATTGAAGCTGAAACAGCAAGCATTTGAAGCAATTTCTCATATTCCTTTTTGCTTTCTCTGCGTACAACAAGATTTTTGTGTTCAAGAGAATCCGTGCGAAGAACATTGATTTCATTCAAGCTTGCGCCTGCTATCTCCTTGCTCCTGCCCAACAAGTACTCGGCTGATTCATAACAGCCAAATATTCTTGACAAGTTTGGGATATCAAATATTCCAAACCACTCTCGGAAACGGCAGTTGTCAGAAATTTTTTCAACACGTTCGACGCGATGATTTCCCCGCTTGCGCTCATTCTGTCCTATTACTTCAACAAGGTCATCGGTACAGGTTTGTATATAACGGTCAGGAAACAAAACAACCATGCAATACTCTCTTTTATCGTCTGGTTTGTGGATTATTAACTTCGTCCAGTAATTATTGCCTGCCATGCGTAAATGAGTAGAGACGTGTCCTTCCAATGCACCAATAATTCCTATACTGTTATGTGCGTATGTTTCATCCCCCCTATAAAAAGCTGGAAACAAATCGTTCATCAAGCGCTTAAATTTTTGTGGCATATCCCCTTGGACTGCCTGTCTGCTATATATCTTCAATTCGTTCAGAATGTACTGCAAAATTTCGTCTTCATTGTGATTAACACCTACTTTACCCCAGCAACCAGTCTTCTCCAATAACTGCATAAATCCCACATCATTGAATTGTTATTAAGCATTTATGAA
>JACQMZ010000117.1 GCA_016203345.1 Candidatus Woesearchaeota archaeon
AGCCAAAACCCTGCGTGTCTTCCATCCCATAAAAAGAATACG
The DNA here is from genome assembly GCA_016203345.1 of Candidatus Woesearchaeota archaeon. GTDB lineage: Archaea > Nanobdellota > Nanobdellia > Woesearchaeales > ARS49 > JACQIC01. The sequence continues at coordinate 43 of JACQMZ010000117.1, forward strand.
AAAATCTAGTGCAGCCCTCACGTCAGGTCTTCCGCTAACGCTCCAGACCTGCCGAATGGGCAGCAGTGCATAGGTTTAAACTTTACGTATCTATTACGCTAACTTACAGTATGAAATACGCAAATTTATATAGGTGCGCGGGAATTGTAGAGGGATGCCTGCCTACGAGCGCGTGCTGATCGCAGTTGATCCAGTTATTTTCACCATCACGCATGATCACCTGCAGGTACTGCTTCGTCAGCGGGAGAAGGAACCGTTTAAGGGCAAATATGAACTGCCAGGCGGTTTGGTGCAGCACGGGGAAACTGCAGAACTAGCGCTCAGCCGAAAGCTCACTGAAATTCTCGGTACACAAAACGTCTTTTTTACGCAGTTCCACACGTTTACTGCGCCCCAGCGCGACCCCCGGGCACGCACGGCGTCAATAGGTTTCATTGCTCTGGTGAGCCGCGACAAGATTCCTGCTGGCGAAGAGTGGCTTTCAGTCGATCAGCTGCCTCTGTTGGCTTTTGATCACAAAGACATCATCACAAAGGCGCGAGCATACCTGCGACAACACCTTGACGCTGAACTTCTCCGGCAATTCCTGCCTGAAAAGTTTCCTCTTAACAACCTTCAGCTCGTGCACGAAATCATTATGCAGGAAAAATACGACAACCGCAACTTTAGGAAAAAAATGGTCGCTGCAGGAATTGTTGAAGAGACTGGAGAATCAGAACAAAACGTGTCGCACAGGCCAGCGAAATTGTACCGGTTCAAATCCTGATTTGTTGCAAATACCCCGTTGCTTGCAACGGATGGGTTGTAAACCTTCTTGGAAGTATATTGAAGGGTATTCGCAACATTAAAAATCCCAACTCTTGTCTATACTACCCCGCCCCTTTGGGCGGTTGGGATTTTTATTTTCTTTTTCAAATGGTCTTCGATCGGCATTTCGCGGAGTTTGATGTTTTCTTCCAACTGCTCAATGATCACGTTTGTTCTCATTGATTGCAGATCAAGAAATTCTTCAGACATTTTCATCGCTGGCTTGACTTTTGGTTTCATTTGCTCCGTCAAAAACCACCAGCTAAAAACAAGTGGAATGATGCGTGTCATGGTAACGACCTCCGAAACTGGTGGTTTTTGAGCGTGCTCAGAAATACGCCACTAAGGATTATAGTCAGCAGTACCTGCCAGTTCAGCATACTATTGGTGTATTTCTGACACATTAGAATTCCTCCACTTCAAGCATTTTCAACAACCCTTTTCTTCGCAGTATATCGACCTGAATAGATTTGTACTTGAAAATCACATCGCCTTTCTCATTACCAGACAATTCCCATGGTTCAACGAGCAAAATGTCTCCTTCGCGTACCCACAATTTCCGCTTCAGCCTGCCTGGAATCCTGCAAATGCGGGTCTTGCCGTCCATGCACTTGACTTTCATGCGGGAACCGCCCACGCGCTGTTCGCACAAGCCCAGCACCTGATTGCCGCGCGGAAGCTTGATGCGGGCAATATCTTCCTGTTGCTGCAGTGCCGCTGCTTCTTCTTCCTTGCGACTCATGCACTGTTTGAGACGTTATTGGTTTATAAGGCTATCTGTCGAATTTTCCGAACTCGCTGCGCTCGTTCAGGAAAATTCTGTATCAACAATATGCGGAACACCGTCAATCCAGGCATCATGAGAAGAACCCATCCAAGGCCTGCGGCTGGATGCACGCGTGTCAATAATATCGCGATGATGACGGCGAGCAGAACCCATAACACCAATGCAAGGTAGGGGACAAGCGTGCGCGCCTGTGTAAACACGAGAAGCAGGGCAGAGTATGGCCGTGATCCAATGGCAGAGCACGAAAGCGAATAGGCGTAATGCAGGAGTACGAGCAGAGCCACTGTCAACACGTTGGCAATGCGGGGAGTGAGGAGTGGCAGTACTGAAAATGATGCGTAGTCAATCAGCGCCACAAAACTCAATAGGAATGCCAGAAAGACTATCATGCCACCTGTGGTGATGAGAAAAAACCTGCGCACGAACGTGCTCAACGAAATTTTCGGTGTTGTCATGCGGTGTGCGGCAAACCATGAGACACCTCGTGTGACAAGCCAGAGGCAGTAAAAGCCAACGAGAAACATTGCTACTCCTTGCAGTACTTGATGGTAGTGGAAGACAAATTCTGCATCGGTTGGCATGGGCACGTCCGCGATGGCCAGCTGACCGATATTTTTTGTCAATAATTCTGTTGCGCGTTTCAGGTGATCTGCTACGCGCAGGAAAATCCAGAAATGCAGTTGAGCCAGCAGGAAGAAAAAGGCAGCATCTGCAACAGCAGCAGTCAGTACAAGCCACGGGTGCGCTTTAATGAGTTTCCATACCGACATAAAACACCCCACCGAAGTTTTCTATATAAAAGTTCCCGAATTACAGACTCTCTTGAGTGAGCGCGAAGCGCGAACTCAGAGATTCTGTTGTTACTATTGCCGAATAGAAATGCTTAAATATGTACGGTCGGCGCTCGGTGGTGGGGTGAACACATGGGAGCAATAAGATTACTAATCATCTATACATTGATAGTTTTGAATGCAGCGGCAGCCGTATATATGGAAACGCACATGGCGAGTTGGTATCGTCTTGAAATGCTGGTTATTCTTGTCGGCTTGCTCGCTTCGCTTATTGTCATGATCGCTCTTGCCGTCGAAGCAGAATGGGCATGGCCTTTGGCAACCATCTTCTTTTCGCTCGCCATCGCGAACTTGGTGTTTGAGTTCAGCATCAGCAGGAGGTACATCATGTTTCTGCTCGCTCTTGTGATAAACGTGTTTGGCTTCCTGATCAGCATACTTTCTGTCGGCGAATGCGAGCCAGAGCCATTGCCAGAAAGCCCGCCGCCAGCCGCGCCATCAGTGGAAACGTATGAAGTCAAGCACGAGGCAGCACCAGAAGCGCCAAAGAAACGGGGACGGAAGAAGAAAACAGTTTAATAACATTTCTTGTCAATAATTCTGGCTTCGTCTTGTACGCGCGTTCCTTTATCGAGTGGGTAAGGCCAACATAACCTCTTTGTCCGGGCCGCCACCACACGTTGGTAAAAGAACAGTATTTCCTGAGTGAGCGACAGCGAGCTCGGAAATACTGTGGAGAAAAATTTATAAGCACTGCTCGCTCAGGGTGTTCAAAAGAGGTATCATGGGAGAGCACAACGGCAAGGTCATCGGAGTAATCTCGATTAAGGGCGGTGTTGGAAAAACCACTACTGTCTCCAACCTCGGCGCTGCGTTTGCGGCAGAGTTCGGTCAAAAAGTGCTTCTTGTGGATGCGAATTATTCAGCGCCTAATCTGGGCCTTCATCTTGGGATTGTCGAGCCTGACCACAGCATTCACGACGTGTTGAATGACAAGGTTCCTGTTCAGGAGGCCATCATTCATCACCAGTTTGGTTTTGATGTGCTTGCGGCATCCCTTACACAGAATCATGTGAAGCCGTTTAAGCTGAAATCCAAGCTTGACCCGTTGAAGTCAGAATATGACGTTATTCTCATAGACAGTTCCCCTAATCTGAACGAGGAAGTGTTGTCGACAATGATCGCGTCAGATATGCTGTTGGTGGTCAGCAGTCCTGACTATCCGACGTTGTCGTGTACGATGCACGCAGTGAAAGTTGCCAAGGCGCGGAACACGCCTATCGCTGGATTGATCCTCAACAAGACTCGCAACAAAAAATTTGAGCTTACAACTGAAGAGATTGAAGACGCGACAGGCACACCTGTGCTTGCGGTCGTTCCGGATGACATCAAAATCTTAGAAGCACTCTCTCAGACTACGCCTGCGAGCATTTATGCTCCTTTGCAAGATGCATGTGTTCAGTATAAGCATTTAGCTGCCTGCTTGATCGGCACTAACTATAACGATCCTCGCTTCTTAACGAAAGTCAAAAGCTTGATCTGGCGCAACAAAACAAGAGATGAAGTGAATCGTTTGTTGTTCAAGGAAGGCAAATTGTCGAGTGCGCCAGAGCCCACCTCCTGCAAGAAGGAATAGCAGTTGACTTCGTTTCTAACAAATACATTTGTATTCAATAAACCGGTTTGGGCTCTCCTGGTCATAATATCCGACTTGAGGCAGAGGCACGCATAAGGTTTCAAATCTTGTCTTAATTTTGAGAAGTTCGTCCTGAGATTGTCCCTTTGGAACATAGAGCCTGTTTGGAGTTCCAACAAGAGGAGCAAGTTCCTCCCAGTTTACCCTGCAAGCATCAAATGGTATCTTACTGCCAAATTCTTCGGCAGAAACAATTTCAACCCCTGCTTGGTTATATTTGACTTGAACGGCTTCCTTTACAATATCCCAAAAATCCTCTGACCTGTGAGGCTTACAAACTGGACAAGGAAGAAACCCCAACTCAACAAATTTGACAAGACCAGTTTGTCCAACACAAAAAACAACTTCATTAGCACCAGAAGGTCCTCTATTGCCAGCGGGACAGTGCGGATCGCCAAAAATGCCTGTACTAAGGCGGGCGGAGTGAAGTGCGTCGCGGCTCAAATAACCCGTTAGCTCAGTCAGTTTCCGGCAGTGATATGTTCCGTCCAAGAAAACACAGTACTGCACCATGGAACAAAAGGAAATACTGCGAGGATTAAAAAATTTTCTTTTTTCAGATTTCCTGCTATCTGCACTTCTTGTACAAAATTCTTCGTAATTCCTCGACATCCGCGCAGTCCCTTTCGCGCATCCTTTCAAAAAGTGCACTGCATTCCTTGTGGCGTTCCTTGGTTGCATCCTTTACGTACGTGTCGTACCGGTACAGCGCGTCCAGTTTCATGGCAAGCATGTGGATGATGTTGTGATCGCAGTTTGTCATGCACGAGTTGTGCTTGTGGTTATGCTTCATGATGTCACGTCAGTTTGATCTGTAAAACGTGCTTACTCCCCATAACTTTTGCTGGGTGGTTGCAGGGGGCAGGTAGGGTGCAGGGCTGTTCCTGAATATGTCTCCTCTGAGCATGATTTCTTTGCTGGGTGCAGGATTGCTGTCTGGGAAAGGTTCTCGCGTGACTACGACGCTGTCGTAATAGTCAAGATACCTGTTTAGTTTTTGCAGTTCTAATTCTCCTGTGCCGCGGCCGATGGTGTCAAATAATCCTAAAGACAGCCAGTAATCAGTATCGCGGTCTACCAGCCATGCTTCGTACACGTATTCGCGGCTGTAGCTCGGAATCAGTTCTCCAACGCGTATTTTCACGCCGCTGCTAATGTCTTGATTATAGCGGGCGCTGTACACGTTGGCTGTGCCTCGTGGAAATATGTCTGGAAACCCGCGTGCCAGCAAGGGCGTGACTAATGGCTCCAGGTGCGCTACTGCCTGCCACGTGTACCCGTGCGTTTGTATGCGTGCGTCAAAATTCGTTACTCGCTCTATGCCTTTCCTGTTCATATCCAGTCCTTCATAGGCAGGGTCTTTCACAAATCCGTGCAGGCCAGTGACCGCACCTGCAAGCATTAATGCAAGTATGGCGACCGCAATTCGTTTCATGTCGCCCTCTGCGGAATACTGCCGATCATGACGAGTTCTCCCATTCGCGGGTCAGGATCTGGAAATGGCTCTTCAGTCACGCCAATAGTCTCATACAGTGTCAGATCGTATGTGCCGTCACTCGCCAGCAAGCCGCCAAGTCCTCCAGTTAATCCTATTCTTGCTGTTGTTACGCCGCTTCGGAGGTTTGCTCTCAAGAAGCCAAGGCTTAATTCATAGCCAGAATCTTCATCCATCAGCCAGACTTCATACGCCCTGTTTGGCGCGAGCGGCGGAAGGTTGACTGCGTACACCATCACGGTGCTCTTTGGCAGTTCGGTTACGGAATCGCTTTGTCTGCTGACTACGCGGACTGATACGCGTGGCGGCGCTTCTGCGCGGTTGGTTCTTTTGTACGTCTCTAATGGAGTTAACTCAATAATTCTGTCAATCATTCGGTATCCGCGGTACCCGGCATCAAACTGGCTTAGTTTGCCGGGATTTCTGCCTTGGCGAAATACTGAATTGAAAAAATCCTCACGACCTCCAGAAGTGTCTTTTGATCCAAAAGATCCGCGGGGGGCATCTTTAAGTCCGTACCCTATCAGCGGCTTTTGATATCCTTCCCCAAAATACTGGTCTCTGCCGTAAGGGTTCATGAGCCGCTCTTCCCGCGCCCGGATGCCACTTGCAGCAAATACTGTTACAACCAAAAGAACCATGATAATAGCAATAAGTACGAGTCGCATAGTGATCCTCTTTTATTGTGTGACGTACAGATTAAGATATATAAATCATTCGGTCGGGAATTTTGAAAAAGTCGGCTTGAGTCCTCCTTTTTCAAAAATTCTCGTGTGTGCATGGCTTTTCAAAATTGGAAGTTTCATTTCGAGTATCAACGGGTCGCACCGAAATCGTCGGCTGAGCGCGTTCATACAAGAATCGTGCGATGGCAAATGGGACAGCAACTGCGCCGGCTCCGCCGATAATTGCCAGCACGTGACTAAGTATGCTTGCATCTTGATCTGCTGAGGTGCTATGGTGTGGATCATGTATGCGTGGCACAACAA
>JACQMZ010000122.1 GCA_016203345.1 Candidatus Woesearchaeota archaeon
AGTCACAGAACTCGCCACAGGATTTATCTATCTTGGCAGTGAAGCCAAGGAACACGGACTGATAGACAACCTCGGCAGCCGAGCAGACGCAGTAGCGGCACATGAAAAAAAGCTCAACATCACCGCAGAACTCGTGACATACAAGGAACGCCGCACCCTCTTTGACGTGCTCGGCGAAGTGTCAGCGAAAAACTTCTATGCCATAGGAGAAGGATTTGGCAACACCATCACCACACCAGAACCTCTCCTCCGCGTATGACACCACCATCCTATCACATCGTCATCGAACTGTTAAACGCGCTCAAAAGATACTACATGCGCTTATCAGTCATGTCAAAACCAACATTCAGCCATAGAGAAAAAACATGCACGACCCAATTCCACGGCAAAAAAGTGTACACGACACCCACACGCGAACAATTGCTGCACGAATTACGGATGACAACAAAAACAGTGTCCAAAATACCCATGCCGAAAACAATCGAACTCCTCATGCACAGAAAACTTAAAACATTCTCCACACACCTTGCCAAAGAGCACGACGCGGAAACGTACCCCGCACTCTTCATCACCACAGTCTGCACACCCCTCAAAGAAGAACTCATAACCATCTATCGGCACGACGCAGACAAACTACAATGGCTCCTTGCAGGATTTGCCATATTTGAAAAAGGGTGAAGTTTGCGAGTTCGCTGCGCTCACTCAGCAAACTTCAGGTGACGAAACTGCAATCTATGGCAAGGTTTGCACACGGCACGTCCCTCTTCCTTATCGACAGACACTTAAGAATCGAATGTTTTTGTGCGTTTATTTGAAATCTTTTTTACTCTTTTTCAGCAAAGGAACTTGTTCAGAGTCTATTTCGTCTTGGGTCAGAATCCCTTTCTTGATCAATGCTTTCTCGATGGCCGGCAACCTTGTCCACAGTCTGTACCAGCCCACAACATAATCGCTTCTGATCGTAGGATTGCTGTTTACAATCACTTGTGCCAACTTATCTAGAACTTTTCTTGCTTTTTTTCCTTCGTTCATAGGACCTCGTAAAATGAATATCCTTTTATTTCTTTCCATATAAGAGACAAAAACTCCTGCCCCGCCTGACAGTCTAAAGAGAAGGAATTATAGATTTGGCTTTTTATCGTTCAGTCGTTACCATAGTATCTGAAGCTTATCCCCTGTCTTGAATCCTTTCAGTTCTGCATACGTGCCAGGAAGTTCCAGCACGTACTTGATGTTTTGGTGCGCGTACGTCTGGCACGGGTCTGCCTTGCACGGCTTGACGTCATGCCTGATGAACTGAATCACGCCGTTTTCGTCGATGAATAGCATATCAAGCGGAATCAGCGTGTCTTTCATCCAAAACGTGACCTCTTTGGGTTCGGGAAACACAAAGAGCATGCCTGTGTCCTGCGCCAGAAAAGTTCTGTTCTGCAAACCACGCTGCCACTCGTTGGGCTCGTCCGCAATTTCAACGGCTATCCTTTGTTCATTGATGGCGACGTAAGGTGATGAGCACGCGAGAAGAAAAAAGAAGAGCCAGAACATTCCTCTATGAACTGGTGCGAATAGAGGAATTTTCATGTTCAACAATATCATCCACGTTTACCATATTAATCTTTTCATCCGCAATCCGCGAGCATGCCGTGTTCACCCAACACTCAATGAAAGGGAAATCTTCAAGTTGCTGAACGGAAAGAGTATCAAACGCGAACAAGAAATACTGCCTGTCCTTTCTGGCTTTTAGCTGCAAAGCCTTGCGCAACTTCAATTCAACTGAAGGAGAATTGATCTTGTTGTCGCTCTGTCCCTGCTTGGTGCTGATCAGAACCCCCACAGCGGCAGCGTTGTAGAACACGTTCAACTGGCGCAATTTAAAATCAGCATATTTTTTCCTGTCCTCTTCAGAAATCTGCGACAACCCGCCAGTCTTGGGGTTCCAGCAAAACACCGGCTTCTTAGTCGTCATAGCGACTTTCAACGGGTGAAAAACTCCTGATCCAACATACAGAAAAGCATCAGCGTCCTTCTCAAACTTGGCAGCACTTTCCGCCCGACAACCAAGAATCTGGCCTGCCAGGAAAACCTCACGACCAGACGCCTGAAGCTGACGCTTCACCTCTCCAAGCTTATGCAAGTGCTGAATGTTCGTGACAAGAGCAACACGCAAAGGAAGTTTGGCTACAGCGACATCTGACAACAAGACATCAACAGGCGACTTGGAGTGAATAAACAACGTTTTCATATCCTGCAATGAATAGGTTGCAGTATTTAAATGTGCAGAATTTCAGAATTTCCGAACTCGCGCCTACAGCGCTCGTTCAGGAAATTCAGGGAAGTTGACTGGCCTAAAAAATGATGCTATGCGTATTTGTGTGCACACAGCCTTATTATTGCGCAACCTATTTTTCCCCCTCATGCGTCTCGAAGACTTGCCAGAGATCAGGGACGGCGACTGGCTCAGCATCGAAGTAGAGCGGGTGTACAGCCCAGAATTGGTGCGGATGTTGAACACGTGCGCGCCCAGAGGAGTATTCTACGGTCGACAAATTGTAACCCGTAACGGCACCCAAGCTGTCGCCGTGGCAGAACGATTTGGGCTCGACGAAAGAGGCGGCCTCCCAGTGCTCGAAGTGTACAGGCCTATCAATATGTACATGTTCTTGTTAAAGACAACTGCCTTGACGGTTGACATCCCGCTCGAGAAGATCGAGCGATGCATCAACCTGAGCGACAGACAGCGCAACTAGACGCTGGCTACAACAATCACAACCGCCAACGCGGCCCACAACAAGTTCCGCAAACGGCAACGTGTATGCCGACACTCGTGCAAACACAAGACACTAAGCACTACTCTTGCAATGACTGCAAGCACGATCACTTCCTCCTTGAAAAAATCAAGGCCAAATCCTTTGCATGCTCTGCAGGGCTAACGGACGTAAAAACTTCCTCAATCAATCCTTCCTTGTCAATCACGTACGTGACACGCTTCGCCAGCCCGATAACCCTGCCCAGCAAACCGAGAACGTCATACGCCTTAGACATTTTCTTGTCCTCGTCAGACAACAACTGAAAAGACAGCTTATGCTTCTTTGCAAAACCACAATGAGACGCAACAGAATCGGTGCTGACGCCAAGCACCACCACCTTATGCTTCTTAAAAGCGTTCATTTCATGCTGAAACCCCACAGCCTCAACCGTGCACCCAGGCGTGTTGTCCTTCGGATAAAAGTAAAGGATAACGTGCCTGCCGCGAAAATCCGACAAACGCACAACCTTATTATTCTGGTCACGCGCCTCAAAATCAGGAGCAGGAGAACCGATTGGAAGAGTCATATTACATCAGGAGAAACTAGAGTATATTAAGTTTTTGAAATTGTGCTTGTGCTACCGAGCCTCTTCTGAAATATACCTGTCGCTACTTTTTCGGTGCGTTGATACTGGTGTATCGCCTGTTGCGCAACGGCTCCCACCACGAGCGGAACTGCTTGAACCAAACCACAGTCTGCTGCAAAGCGTCACTGAACTCATGCTTCGGACGCCAGCCCAATGCAGACAACTTATTGCCAGACAACGCATACCGGAAATCGTGATAAGGGCGATCTGTAACGTACGAAATAAAAGACTCGTCACGACCGCACAATCTGACAAGTTCCTTGACAATGCTGATGTTTGTTCTTTCGTTACCACCTGCCACGTTGTACGCCTGACCTGCAGTTCCATTCGTTAACAGGAAGTACAGCGCATCACAATTGTCCTGCACAAAAATCCAATCCCTCACGTTCATGCCGGAACCGTACACTGGAATCTTCTCCCCTAACAGCAGGTTGACGATAGACAAAGAAACGAGCTTTTCAGGAAACTGAAACGAGCCAAAATTATTCGAGCTGCGCGACACCACAATATTCTTGCCCAACTCAAGCGCGAGCTTGTCCGCCTCTGCCTTTGATTTTGAATACGGGCTTGTCGGTTGAAAGACAGCGTGCTCGTCACAGTACCCTGTCTCAACACTTCCATACACTTCATCGGTTGAAACGTGCAGGACTCGCATATGTGGACTGACACGATCAACGCATTTCAGAACCGTCGCCGTGCCATTCACGTTTGTGTGCAGAAAAACATCAGGAGTCTCTAGTGAACGATCAACATGAGACTCTGCCGCAAAATGCACGACCGCATCGCACCCCTGCAGTGCCTTCAACAGCGATTGCGCGTCACACACGTCGCCCTTCACAAACGAAAACTTAGGATGATTCCGCACATCCAACAAGTTTCCTGAAAAAGAAGCATCGTCATTAGGATTGCCCGCATACGTCAGCTTGTCAAACACGGTCACCTTGTCGCCGCGCGAGAGCGCCAACCGCACAAAATTACTCCCAATAAAGCCCGCACCACCAGTTACAAGCAAATGCATGACGCGACAGGCATCATCACACTTTTTATAGGTTGTGGACGAAGCAGTATTTCCGAGTTCGCTTTCGCTCACTCAGGAAAAACTGTGGTTAAAATGTGGTTCTGAAATCTTCACGGCCATCGATAACGACTTTTGCTTTCTCACTTCCATACCAGCCGGCTCTGGTTTTGCTGCAGTTCAGGCAAACGCTTGTATGCCTCTGTCTCCTTTTTAATCTCAGACACGTACGCATCCACTGAAACATTCGTATGGTTCGTAAAGTCAAACACTGTCTTTTCAATATTTCGTTGATTGAGCGCAAACAATTCAGAAATGTTCGTAGGTGTGAACTTCTGGGCGGCAGTAAGCATGAGATGAGAGTTGTATTCTGATGCTGCATGCACGTTTTGATAAAAGTATTCCATCGCAAGGCGGGTTAACGACACATTCACGGACACGTTTGAGAAACTTTCATTTCTAAAGGCGGCCTGATACACCATCACCCTGTCAGGCGTTTCCTTTGACTGGAACACCTTCTTGAAGTAAGGAATATCCTCGCCAATAAACATGCGCACAACCAGCGTGTCAGCCACATCCACATCCATCAACAATGACCGCCACTCGTCGCCATCATCAAACACGACCACTGCAAATGTGGCAGTTGTGTCGTTGTACACTCTTTGCACGCGCTTTCCATCCTTCACCACCACCAAACTCTTCGGGTGCGCCTTGTTCTGACGCGCATCCATCGCTGCAAGATCAACCTCAAACTTGTTGTCGCACACCAGCCTGTTGCCAAGAACAGGACACTTGCTCAGCCGCGAAATCTGCACAGTTCCCGGACTTGCCTCTTCCTGCTCCAAAATTCTGTACAGCACGCCAGCAGCCTGCTCCTCTGTAAAACCATGCGTGTCCACCAAGTGCGTCATTGCCTGACTTTGCGACAGATTTGACACTTCTGCCTTATACCTTGCCGCCTCAAAATCCCACTGGCCATACAAGCGAAACAAGCCGATCTTGTACAGCATATCCTTGGTGAGCACAACAAACGTGTCGCGCGGATTCACACACCTTGAACGCTCCAGCGTCGTGCGCGTGAAACTCTCGCCTAACTGAGAATCACCCACAACCTTGTCCACAGGAAAGTCCAAAAATTTCTCAAGCAACGCCGCGTGCGCGTTTGGATTCTCGCCATACACGCCCTTCAGCACACCCCTTTCACCGCACGCTGCCGAATGAAGAATTCCCTCAGCAAGCGACGGACGGTTCGTGTTCAACACTTTCGCCACCCAGTACAAATACTCAGTCGTGAATAATCCGCCATCAAACATTGTCGGCCGACGCGCGGCAGACTCCCAGAAATAGCCAAAGTCCCACCATGAGGCAATTATTGAGTTGCTCGCCGTGTTTCTCACCAGCCACCGCGCCGCATCAGCCATTGCATCATGCGCGGCAGGAAACGAGGACGACTGCGTCAACACGTCCTCCTGAATGAACACTGCCAATAACAACAACAGGCCAGCACCCACAAGCCATTTCACCACTCGCACGTTTTTGTCCATCTGGAAGTGCCGCAATAGATCAGGCGCCACATGAACCACACGCGCGCACCCCATACCGACAATGGCCGCGAACGGAGGAAGAAAAAAATACAAAAACCTGATCGCGCGAAACCCAGGAACCAACAGCAGCAACGCCCACACCACGAGAACAACCTCAGAAAATTTAGGGCGATTCTTCGCGTTCTCCCACGCCATCACGCCAAACTGGAACGCGAACACAACCATAACGACCAAGCCGCCCAATACACCCACCAAACGATTCAACGACCCAATGCTGCGCAACTCCAACACAGACTTAAAGCCAGTCGGAAACAAAGACAGCTCATCCGAAATCCCAATTCTCACCAACGTCTGCTTAAAATAAACCGTCGACGAAAACCAATACCCCGTATACACCACCAATCCCGCCAACATCACCAACAACACGTAATAAAACCATTTCTTGGTCTTCACGGCATGCTGAATCAACAAAACCGCAACATAGATGACGGCAGACAACGCGACAACAATGAAAATAAAATACCACCCTGCCCACGTGTGACGCAAAACATACATCAGCGGAAAAAAGACTATCCCTGCAATCAACGACCACCAACGCCACTCAGCAGCCAACAACGCAACCAGCATAATCAACGACGACAGAAAAAACACAATCACCTGCGTGTCAGCATACCCTCCATAATTGAACAACACAAACAACGGATGGATTGCAATAACAAACCCTGCAAACAACCCTGCCAAGTCACCCGCCACCTTCCTCGCAATCAAAAACACGACACACACAGACAGCACACCCATAAACACAGAAAAGTAAAACGTGCTTGTTTCCAAAGACACGCCTGAATTTGCAAACCGCCACAGTTTGTGCCACGCCACCAGCGCATACGGCATCAGCGACGCTGTTGGAATGTCCCCATCAGGAGCATTTCTCAACTCATCAAATGGAATGCCCTCCTTGATAATTGTGCCAACGTGGCCATTCTCCTCAATGTTCCGCGCAAGACGATACCAATAATACGAGTCAGGCGTGAACAGGTACGTCTGCCCCTGATCATCACGATACCAACTTTTGTACCGCGCAACAACATCACGCACTGCCTTGTCAAACGCATCTGACTGCGCGGCCTCATACAACCGCTTGTTAATCATCGACACTTTCTCGTTATACGCAAGCAGTGGAAAGTTCGTATTCACGTCGGTCGTGATCTGATACCGAAACTGGTTCTCCACCAAATCCCTGGCGCGCTCGTCAATCACAGGAATGTCAGCAGTGCGCGAAAGAGACCAGAAAGTGACCATGACAAGAAACAACAAAATCAGAAATGGACGGTACTTTGTGAAGTGGGAAAACAAAACAGACAACCCCCCATGGGGTGGAGCATGACGTGGTGTGCGCTCTTCGCCGTCCGCCCTCGGCCGTTCATCAGAGAGTACATCCTGAGCGCGCTCTGCCGAATCCTCCTTCTGCTTCTTTATCTCAGACCCAACATCAAGACTATAACCCACGTGCGGCATGCCACAAGAAACTTCATAATCAGTATTTAAACATAATCAAAATTCGTCCTGCGGTGAAAGCAGAGGGTATATAAATGTACGTTATGAAAATTTGATACATGAGTACGTACGGCATCATCGCGAAACACACTGCAAACATCACTATGGCGAATTTCGCTGGCACTATCCTCAGTCTCGCGTTCTCTATCATCTTTGCCAAACTGTTCGGCACAAGCGCAGAAGCAGACGCGTACGTACTCGCCATGATCATCCCAAACGTCATGTACGGGCTGTCAAACGCGCTATTCCTCACGCCCCTGATCTACCACGGCACACAACTTGTTGCGAAAGGGGATGGCCGCAAAGCCGCACAACTATCCTCAAACAGCTTGCTCTTGGCAGGAGCCATATTTGGCATCCTTGCGCTCTGCACCGCACTCATCACCCCCTTTGCGCTGCAAGGCATCGCTCCAGCGGCCACCACCGCACTTATAGTGATCATCTCAGCCACTGTAGTGGTGCAGGCGTTGCTCAGCGTCGTGAACGGCACACTCCACGTCCACTCCCATTTCCTTCTCGCACACAGCACGCGCATCCTCAGCACACTCGGAGCGCTCTCAGCAATCCTTATCTGGCCAAACATCCAAGCCGCGGCAGCAGGCTACCTCACCGGATGTATAACTGCACTCGTAATCGAAGCAACTGCGGCACGAAAATATTTCAGCACCCTGACAATAAATCCAGCCATACTCCGCGCAACACTGTACAATCTCACCCTGTACGGCACCCCCCTGATCATCAACTCACTCTTCTACTACCTTGGGCGCAACCTGCCCCTATTATTTGCCGCACGCCTTGGCGAAGGACAAGCCGCCCTGTTTTCCTATGCGAGCTCCATCTTCTTTGCCCTTCCCCCGCTGCTCTCCGAACCAGCAAGCACTGTTCTCTTTCCACACCTGACCAGGTTGCACACAACACGCGCAAACCTGAAACAACCAGTATGGATCAGCATTGCCGCGATTCTTGCCATACTCATCCCAACCACTGCCGTCCTTTACTTTGGCGCACCTGCGTTTATTCAACTCCTCTACCAACGCGGCGCATTCACTGCGAACGACACCATCGCAACAGCGCACGTGCTCTCCATTCTCAGCCTCGCTCTCCCAGCAGTCGGACTGCAAAGCTTCTTCATCTCGCTTTTCCTCGCGCACGGCAAACCATGGCTGACTGCGCTCACGCCCATCCTCCACATCCTACTCTTCACACTCTTCACCATCATCACTGCCCAAACAGCCACAAGCATCGCGGCCAGCCTCGCCGGAGCACACTGGATCGTGCTCATCGCAAGCTTAGTCGTGACAAGAAAACTTGTTGGAGATTCGCCTGTCAGAGACCAGTGGCGTGAAGCGGAGCTTCGCTGAAGTTATAGTAAAGTGCAGAAAGAGTTCCCTTGCCTTTGCGCGCTTTGTGATATGCGCGCTGTACATTCTCAAAAGAAAGAAGTTGGCAAAATAGGTTGGAGAATGTTTTCATAAGAAACGTCCCGAGCACCCTTTCAGACTGTCTATTCCGCGAGCACGGCCGTTGTTGTTGAAGTTGTCGTTGGAGTTGACGTTGTTGATGTTGTCGTCAAGACCAGCAGGCCGGAACTCAGTAGCCCTGCACACCTTTCAATTTCCACCACCACTTCAAACGTTCGCTCATTGAGGAGTTACCAGCTGTCGTGGTTGCATTTTATAGCAATGTCATTTCTGAACTCTTGCCTTGATGGCAGGATGTGTAGCCCAGTCCTGAGGGGTGGTCGAGCCGCAGGCTTTGCGGCATAACCCAACTCGGGACAAACAAGCCAAACAGAAGGAAGTATTAAAGATTATCTGACCTGTTTTCTAACGACCTTTGTTTCTGGTGGAATTTTTTGCGCGACGTGGGCTTCCCCGCGAGCACGGCCGCCCCTGCTGCTGAAGTCGCCGGAGTAGACGCCGTCGACGTAGTCGACAAGACCAGCAGGCCGGAACACAACATACTTATCGAAATCAACCGCGCTTAGACCATTTCGAGTCAGTGACCAATCATAACCCACTGGTCTCTGTTGCTCACAGAGCCAAGCTGCATAGTCTTCCGCAACCGGCCCTACGACAGGTTTGAAATACCTGCCAAATCGCGAACCATTTTTTGATGCCCGCACGCTTAATTCAAGAGTATTTTCTTCAGGGACATCAAGAATCCGTCCATCTTTACACGCACGTTTAATGGCGGCGTTCACGCGTGGATCATCGCGAGATACTTGAAGCTCTTTAAACGGAATGCTTCTGTGAGCGTCGTAACCTTCCTGTGCAAAAGCGTAAACAAGGTTCATATTACGATCTAAAATATCATCAAAAACACGAACAAGCTTGCGGTGCAAAACAGTGTAAATGACTCCAGTGCTTGTTTTCTGCCAGTCATTCGCATGATCAGCACCATCTGCATGCACTCTCACAGCCATAGCAGTTCCAAGCCTTTGCAGAAAATACGACTCTCTCACAAACTCAATTGCGTCTGGCGTGTTCACCCATTCTGGCGAGCTCGCAGTAAGATAAACATTTTCAAAGCCTCGAACTTGATTTCCCTTTTGATCAACAAGTTTTGTAACAAGCGGCATAAGTGTACCTCAACCGCGCATAAAAGACAACTTCTTTTTAAATCTTTTGGCTTATTAACTACTGCCAAGTGGAACTTAAACATTTGAAAAAAACAGCAACTGAACATTTTGAAATGATAGAACATCGCTCGCTTAACACCTGTGGCAATAAAAAATCCAACCGCAGCAAGCGGCGGGTATGAACCCAGTTCGAGCAATCAAGGTTTAAATACCTCTGGACGTGGATCTCTCCGATGACCTCAGTTGTAGCACACGTGCGCACCCATAGCGCCAAAACAAAGGAAGACATCCTCGCACTTGTCAAGCGCGTCATGGAACTCGCCAACTGGGACAAGCACCTCACAGGCAAGAAAATATTCATCAAGCCAAACCTCCTCTCAGACCAGCTTGTTCCCGGACAGTGCACTTCGCCATGGGTTGTTGAAGGAGTCATCCGGACAATACTGGACAAGAAACCAGACGCGAAACTCGTCATGGGCGACACAGACGTTGCCACTGCACGACAAGTCGAGCGCGCGGCCCGCGTCTGGGGAATACGCGACTTGTGCGACACGTACAACATTCCTTTTGTCAACCTCTCAAAGGACGATACAGTGCCTGTAGAAGTGAACGGCCACGTCTGCACGCACATCAGCATCCCGAAATCCATTCACGACAGCGACAGCATGATCACCCTGCCAGTGGCAAAAACCCACAACGTCACGGTCATGACAGGCGCTCTTAAAAACCAGTGGGGGTGCATCCCACGATTCAGACACCAGTACCATCCTGTCACGGAATGGGTTATTCCAGAAATCAACAAAGCAGTAAGTCCAGACTTTGTCCTCGCAGACGCCACCATCAGCATGGAACACGCAGGACCACGCGTCGGCATCCCAAAAGTAACCCACTCCTTGTTCGCATCAGCAGACCTTGTCGCCATGGACACTGCACTTGCGCGGTTCATGGGAATCAACCCGTACACTGTGAAGTACATAGCCAATGCGGAACGACTCGGGCTTGGCACCATGACACACGCCTGCGTTGGAGATCCTGTCCCGCAGCACACGTTCAAACCGGCACGCCTGGAAAGCACACCAATCGTGTACCTTGAAATGCAGTTCCGCAAAATCCCAGGACTCAAATGGCTCCTGTTTGACACGCCGCTCTTCCACATTCCCGCATGGATAGCCGCGCACTACAACAGCCACTACTGGTATTACACCAAAGGAAGAACATACGCGCGAAACATCATCAAGAATCATCCTCTTTTCCGACAAGAATTTGAGGAGTTGATGGAAAGAGCACGGAAAGTACCTGGTTAGCTTTCCTGTGAGTACGAATTTTGCGAACTCCCTCGCTTGCGCTCGGTCGTTCAGCAAAATTCACAATATTTGTACGTGAATTACTACTGGAGCTTTGTGATGTGAATTTCCCTGAGTGAGCGCCCAGAGCGCAAACTCGGGAACGTCAGAAATTTTCATTCGTTATATTCAATTAGTGAAAATTTCTGAGCGTCTCAAAAACCACCATGATGGTGTCC
>JACQMZ010000121.1 GCA_016203345.1 Candidatus Woesearchaeota archaeon
GAAACCTTTATATATAAGTTCATTTTACCTACATTATCGTTGATTTGAAGTCGACGAAACTCGCATTTGAGTGAACGAAATGAGCACGGCAACTCCCGCACCAAAACAACCAAAGACAGACCCTCAGCAAGAGCTCGAGCAGGCCAAAAAAGTGCTCAAGGAACAGGAGAAAACCATACATGACTACACTGACCACCTCAAAAGACTCCAGGCAGACTTTGAAAATTACATGAAACGAACACACAAAGAACAACAAATTGTGGAAGATGCTGCCATAAACAAAGCCATTCACAAGCTCTTATTTGTGGTCGACGACTTCCAACACACCATGGCACACCTCAAAGAAGAAGCAGTCACAAAAGAAGAAATCGTCAAAGGCGTAGACATGATCTTTACGAAACTCCACAAATTCCTGGAAGACGAAGGCGTACGGCCCATAGACACCAACGGCAAACGATTTGATCCTGCCTATCATGAAGCACTCCTGCTTGAACAAACCAATAATGCGCCAGAAAACACTATTCTCGAAGAACTCCAGCGCGGATACACCCGCAAGGACACCGTCATCAGATACGCAAAAGTCAAAATAGCAAAACCCGCACTAACAAAATCCGAAGGTGCGACATGACCATTGAAATGATTTACTGGGATTTGGGCGGCGTTGTGGTAAAAGACAATGTTGAACCTGCATTCGAAAGCTTTGGACTGACGTGGGGTGATCGCCAACGGGAAGCGTGGCGCGAATGCATGCTTGGCACACGCACAGTCCGCGACATGTACAGAGAAGCTCTCGAAGGCACAGGACAAGAAAATAGGTTAGAAGAACTTGTGCAAACAGGCGAACGCATGATTACCCTACAACCTGACGGCGCGCTCCCACTGATGCAAGCACTACACGATGTTGGCTGCAAACAAGGCATAATATCCAATCATGCAACAGAGTACGGCGCATACATACGACAACTCTGCGGACTGGATGCGTACTGCGATCCACGCCTCATCATCGTCAGCGCAGACGTCCATTGCGATAAACGGGGAACTGAAATCTTTGACATCGCTCTCGATCGGGCAGGAACCGCACCAGAAAAAACTCTCTTCTTTGACAACCTGCAACGAAACATTGACGTTGCCCGCAGCGCAACAGCAACCCGCGCGGGCTTGCACGCAGAACTGTTTATTGACACACAACAAGCGGCAGGAATCTTACGCTCAACATACGACATAAATGTAGGAGAACCTCTCCTGGAGAAACACCATGGCGAAAATAATCGGCATTGATTTAGGAACATCAAACTCGGCAGCATCAGTCCTTGAAGGAGGCAAGCCGCGCATCATCCCTAGCGCAGAAGGCGCGTCCCTGTACGGCAAAGCATTCCCGTCCGTGGTCGCGTTTACCAAAGACGGACAAGTCATCGTCGGCGAGCCTGCGAAACGACAGGCAGTCTCAAATCCTGAAGGAACAGTCATGGCTGCCAAGCGAAAAATGGGAACTAACTTCAAGTACACCATCCACGGAAAAGAATACACCCCACAACAAATCTCTGCATTTGTCCTGCAAAAAATAAAGCGCGACGCAGAAGCATTCCTTGGCGAAAAAATCGACAAGGCAGTCATCACCGTCCCCGCATACTTTGACGACAACCAACGACAGGCAACCAAAGACGCAGGAACCATCGCAGGACTTGATGTGGTGCGCATCGTCAACGAGCCCACAGCAGCAGCACTCGCCTATGGACTGGAAAAGTCAGGCAAGAAAGACCAAAAAATACTCGTGTTTGACCTTGGCGGCGGCACGCTGGACGTTACAGTCATGGAGTTTGGCGACGGCGTGTTCGAAGTCAAAGCCACGTCAGGAGACACACAACTTGGCGGCACAGACATGGACAACGCCATCATCAACCATATCATCAAAAAATTCAAGGACGACACAGGAATAGACCTCGACGAAGACAATGTCGCCATGCAACGCATCCGTGAAGCAGCAGAAAAGGCAAAAATCGAATTGTCAACAGTGATGCAAACAGACATCAACCTGCCTTTCCTTACGGCAACAAACAAAGGACCAAAGCACCTGACCATGACGCTCACCAGAGCAAAACTTGAAGAAATCATAGAACCCATAGTCAAGAAGTGCAAAAAGTCAATAGACCTCGCGTTTGAAAACAGCAAAGCCAAACTTGCTGACATTGAACGCGTCATACTCGTCGGCGGACCAACGCGCATGCCCATCGTCCAAAAACACGTGGAAGAATGGCTTGGCAAAATAGTGGAGCGCGGCGTGGACCCCATGGAGTGCGTCGCCATGGGCGCGGCAGTCCAAGGAGGCGTACTCGCAGGAGAAGTCAAAGACATCCTCCTGCTTGACGTCACGCCCTTAAGCCTTGGCATCGAAACACTCGGCGGCGTGTTCACCAAGCTCATAGACGCAAACACGACCATCCCAACCAAAAAGTCCCAAGTGTTTTCCACAGCGCAAGACAACCAGCCGGCAGTCACGGTCCGCGTCGGACAAGGCGAACGGCCCATGTTTGCAGACAACAAACTCCTCGGCCAGTTCGACCTCGTCGGCATACCACCTGCGCCACGCGGCGTGCCGCAAATCGAAGTCACGTTTGACATCGACGCAAACGGCATCCTCAGCGTCAGCGCCAAAGACCTTGGCACGAAAAAGGAAACCAGCATACGCATCACTGCGCCCAACAAACTCGGCGACGCCGAAGTGGAACGCATGCGAAAAGAAGCGGAAAAGTTCGCCGATGCTGACAAGAAGCGCAAAGAAGAAGTCGAAGTCATCAATCAGGCAGACGCTGCGGTGTACACCACCGAGAAAACCCTCAAAGAAATGGAAGGCAAAGTTTCTGAAAGCCATCTTACTGCCATCAAGGAACGGCATGCAGAGCTCAAGAAACTCATGGAAGCCAAAGAGCGGGATATTGCCGCAGTGAAAACGAAGCTTGACGAACTCAACGAAGTCGCGCAAAAAGCCGCGGTTGAAATGTACCAGAAAGCTTCTGCCGAACACGCCAAAGAACACCCGCAAGAACACCAGCACGACAGCAAAAAAGATGAAGCAGTTGACGCTGAAGTCGTTCAGGAGAAGAAAAAGAAAAAGTAAAATTCCGAATTCGCGCCTTTGGAGGCGCTCATACAGGAATTTTTACAAAGCCTTATAAATTCATGGCGTACTGTACACAACTATGGAAACAATACTCTGGGCACTTGGCATCACTGCAGGACTGCTCCTGGCGCGCCGCGTGATACAATTCATTGTCATCCATCAAAAACTTAACCAGTCCTATGCAAACGACCTCAACACAATCCTCACGAGCGAAGAATGCAAAGTCAAAGGCAGGTTTGAATAATCTCGTCATCTTTGACTTTGACGGCGTACTCTTTGATGCCTTTGACAACGTGTGGCGCACCCTGCAACCCATCTTCCGCCGGCACAACTTCCGACGCATACGCACGCCACAGGAGTTCAGAAACCTTTTTGACCAAAACTTTTATGCCGCAACTGAAAAGCGGGGTTTGGACATCTGCCATACTCCTGCACTGAAAAAAGAAATTGCAAACGCCATGACACGCGAGTACCATCCACCTCTACATCATGGAATGGCCAGCATTGTACGTCAACTCTCCACAAAGTATACGTTAGCTGTTGAAAGCTCAAACTTTGAACGCGCCATGAAACGCATGCTCCGCAAGCACGGCATGCTCAGATTCTTTACAGCAATTGCCGGCGCAGACAGGCAAGCATACAAAGGCACGCGCATGCGTACACTTGTGCACACACTCAAACCCGCCCAAACCTTATTCGTCACGGACACTGCAGGCGATGTGGTCGACGCCAGAAAAGCAGGCATTCCAACAATCGGCGTCACCTGGGGATACCAGTCATACCATCAACTTAAAAAAGCAAAGCCACTGTCCATTGCCAGAACCCCACAACAACTGCTAAAAAAAATACGCGCGTTCTTCACTCCATGAGCAAAGACTACTACAAAACACTCGGTGTGGAAAAAAACGCCACACAAGAAGAAATCAAAGCCGCATACAAAAAGCTGGCAAAAAAACACCATCCTGACGTCAACAAAGACGCAGGCGCGGCTGACAAATTCAAAGAAATCAACGAAGCAGCAGCAGTGCTCGGAAACCCTGAAAGCAGAACCCGATACGACCAATACGGAACCGCAGAAGCCGGACCTGACTTCAGCGGATTTGACTTCAGGGACTTCGCAGGGGGGGATTTCGGCGACATCTTTGACCAGTTCTTTGGAGGATTCGGCCATGGCAGACAAGGCCGGCGGGCACAAGCAGGACGAGACCTTGGAACTGAAGTGGAAATCACGCTCCAAGAAGCAGCCACAGGAACAACAAAAAAAATTCCAGTAGACAAGCTCACCTCCTGCACCACCTGCCACGGAACAGGCGCGGCGTCAGGAAAGCTCGAAAAGTGCAGCCAATGCAACGGGCAAGGAGTTGTCCGCCACGCGCGAAGAACAGCCTTCGGAGTCTTCGCCACCACATCCGCGTGCACTGCCTGTGCAGGAACAGGCGAAACAGTCAGCGATCCCTGCAAAAAGTGCGACGGCAAAGGGCGCGTCGAGGAAGAAAAAACAATCGAAATCCGCATACCTGCCGGCATAGAAGACGGCATGCGGCTCAGAGTCGCAGGCGAAGGAGAAGCAGGACTCCGTGGCACACGCGCAGGGGACTTGTACGTGACTGTTTTCGTGCAGGAAGACAAGAGATTCACCCGCGACGGACAAGACTTGTACACAGACCTGCCCATCAGTTTCGCAACAGCATGCGTTGGGAATGACGTCGAAGTTCCCACCATCGACGGCACTGTCACGCTCACCATCCCTGCAGGCACACAAGGCGGCACCGTCTTCCGCGTCAAAGGAAAAGGACTCCCAGGACTACGCGGCGAAGGAACCGGAAGCTTATACGTAAAAACCCAAATCGCCGTCCCCAAAAAGCTGACAAAGAAACAAGCTGAGCTCTTGAAGGAGTTTGACGGGCAAACAAATGACAAGAAAGGATGGTTCTTTTGACTTTTGCGAACTCCCTCGCAATGCTCGATCGTTCAGCAAAAGTCAGGTTTACGTCTTATAGCATATCTCATTAATTTTCCATTATTAACGCACTTTGGTATTATGCTACATTTACGACGCATTAAGTGGTACAGCAACATCACTTGCGTCATCTTCAGGCATAGCAATTTCTCCACGAATCGTAGGCATTGTTAAAGGCACATCACTCTGGTCAACCGCTGCACCTTTGGTCACGTTCGTTTTTTCACTGCTGTCATCCGGTCGGGCCGCTCCCACAACCACTGGCACTGTGTAAGGCGTGTCGCTTTCCTTCTGCTCCAGTCCAAGCACACGCTTAATCTTCGTCCAGGTGCCAAACTCCTGAGCGTCAGAATCAACAGTGCAAGACAACATGAGTGTGCACAAAAATAAAACAAGGAATAATTTCATGTAACTCTCCGGCATTGCAGTGCTTATATACTTTACCTCCCGATTCCCGAATTTTCCTGAACGAACGAGGCGAAGCCGAGTGAGTTCGGAAAATTCTTAAGCAAGCCAGTATTCCCCGGTGTCATGCAGCTGTCCCCCCAGCAAAAGTTCATTCTCTTTGCCCTGGGCAGGTGTTATGAAGAGTGCAACAAGCGATTTGCTCACGTGCCCTTGCACGTCAACATGTCAAAAGTACGGTTTATTGAACTGGCACGCGCCGCAGGCATGGTTCACAAAGGAGAACGGGCGTTGTACAGAAATCTCGAAGGGCTTGAACACAAGAAACTCGTGTCTTACGACAACCGATCACTGAAACTCACTGAACGCGGACAACGACACTTCCAACACCTGCACCAACAACTCGACCCTTACGTGACAGTCTCATTTCTGCTGAAGTCAGAAGATATCCTGAAATTCACAAAAGTACAGGCGAGGTTTAAGTAAGGTGTCGTAAAATGGTCCGCAAGTCTTTCTCCCTCACCACCAAAGAACAATTCTTCTCAACTCCCGCATGCGGCTCGTACATGAAGCCGATCACGCGGCCGCCACCCTCCCGCACATGCCTTGCTAATTTAATGTCGTTATAGTCATGAATGACAGCAATAACTTCACTAGAAGAGATCTTTAACTGTTGACATAATTGCTGAAGCGGCAAGACCTTCTCATCACTCCTGATGGGCCACAAACTCATGTCTGTAGTGCCGACAATACGACCGTTCTCCACCAAAAGCTTATTTGCAAAAATGTAATCAACACCAAGTTCTTTTTGTGCACGTACTGCAAGGTCATATGATCCGGACGTAATGATAGCAGTCACCAAGTTTCTCTTGCGCAATTCAGCAAACACTTCCTTTGCACCTGCGACATATGTTTGGCTGTTAATCAAATCATAGTACGCTTCCGCAGGCTTTCCTGCCCATAAGCGGCCGATGACCTCCTGCACTAGCTTAGGATAATCAGTGTGCAGATACTGTTGCGTAAGCTTCTTCCCTTCTTCCCACGTGCCAAACACCTTGTGCAATTCCACCCAGAAGTTAAAGTGTTGAAACAAAACACCGTCCATGTCGAAGACAACGAGGTTCATCTTCGCATCAAGTGTCACCCTGCTTATAAGCTCTGTGAAAAATCTTTTATACTACCTATTAATCGAAGCTGGTGTGGGCAGTGAAGCTAATCAGGCAGCGGACAAGTTCGAAAATGTTCGCAAACTGGTCGAGGAGAAGAAGTACGACGATGCCTTGAAGGTGTTCAACACCATAACCGAAGGCGAACTAAGCTTTATTGCGAGAATTAAAACTGGAAAATTCAACTTTAAACAGATTCATACAAACTTACGGAAGGCATTTGATAACTACGCTAAGGCGAAAGAGACTCAGTTTACCCACGCTGTAATAAGTACGAGCGCCATAGGTAGCGATCTTCGAGACGCGCAGAGTGATATTGAAACGTGGGCGGCGGAGCTTCTTTTGAAATGACACTCTACCGTTGCCACCAGTGCGGTCACAAGTCCTCAAAAACAGGCACGTGTCCATCCTGCAACATTTCTCTGCACAAAAAGTGCGGCGTGTGCGGCCTTGAAATCGAGTTCTGCACGTGTACAGCATTTATTCCGCAGACAAAAGGGCATAAACCACGATAGAAAGGCTTAAATAGAAGTTATACGTTCTGTCTAACTATGATTGAGACTGAAGTAAAGAAATGGGGAAATTC
>JACQMZ010000009.1 GCA_016203345.1 Candidatus Woesearchaeota archaeon
GAAAATAACCATTCTTCTTCAAAAACAGATTCCCGACAATGACCGCAGAAAAGATCCAACGCGTAGCCGCGCTTCTCGCATCAATCGAGCTCGTCCCGCAGCACGTGATTCAGCCATATAGCGCAGTCAAGAGCTATTATGCTCAAGCTGGACATCTTGTGGCATGCCCGAGAAATCTCAATGTTCATACGCTAACGGATGGACGTTCATGCACGTTCTATTCATCAACCATTCTTAGTTTTCTGGCTTTCGCCTGCTCAAGAGAAACGAGTTTGCGGCAGTCAATGCACCACTTGCGCATGGGTGAAAAACTCAGCACCTGACACCCGCAGCGTTTGCACTTGACAGCCATGCCCTTGCAGTTTGACGAGTGTTATATAAACATTTCTTGTGTAAAAAGCGTATATTTCAGAATTCTCGAACTCGCAGGCTCGTTCGAGAATTCCGGGGTAAACATTTTTAACAAATAAAAAATCCCAACCGCAGCAAGCTGCGGGGTATTAGAAGCAAGAGTTGGGATTTTTTAAGCCTCGAACTGGGTTATAGTAAATCGCACAAATTATGGAAGGGAAAATGTGCGATTTACTATACTAGCGAATCTCGCAAAGTTCCATTATTAACGAGATTCGCTATTATTCTGTCGCTGCAAGCAGCAGGGTATGAACCCAGTGCGAGCAATCAAACTTCCGGTGACAGGTTTCAACGAGACAACACATACTCTGGCTGTTCGCCGGCGAACGTAACTTCCGGCACCTCATCGACGTCCAGCAGTTCCACGCCAGGCAGGAAATCTTCCAGTGTTCGCTGAGCTTCCACAAACTTCTCCCACTTTTTCAGATCGGCAACGAGATGCTTCGGACCAATGTAGCCAAGTTCAATCTGCTGGATGTACATAGGGTCAAGGCCTACAGCGATCGCATCTGACGTCCACTTCCCTGAGGCGCGACGCGCCTGCGCCAAATATGCACCATAATTTCTGAGCGATCGCGACACGGACGGCCACCTCGGGCTATGAGTATAGTGCTCGTAAAACTTCATGCCCCTTTCAAGCGTGTTCAATGTCAACAGCCCCAGCGCGTTGGCGTCGTATGCCACGTGCGGAAAATCAGGATTTCCAAACATGTGTTCCTTTGCCTGCATGGACATTTCATGCAGGGGCTTGACCCATGTCAATTCTGCCATCAGCTCACTCAACGACTTCATGGAAACATTCCAAAATTTACACCTTTTAAATATGATGACACAAAATTCCGATTTAGGCTAGTGCGCCGCATCATTCTGGAATTTTGGAGTGGACTGGACAGCTGGTCGCGCAGAGTTCTTAAAGTGAACAAGGGAGATGAAGTCATGCTCCGCGAAAGCTTTATCTTCCTCCCGCGAGTTTCGTATACAAAAGAAGCAAACATTTGGGCTCAACACATCACAGACTGGAACGAGTTTCTCAGCACGCCCAAAGTCAAGGGATTTTCTGGCGCCACGAAAGATCGTGCAGACGACTGCATCAGGAAGGTCAAAGGCTGGCACTATCAGGATAACGTGACAGCACTCGCACAAGCCCTGCCTGCGAACGAACACTGGCGGTTGTACAACGAGTACAAGGAAGACGCTGTCTTTCTGGACATAGAAACAGAAGGAGAGTACGGCAACATCACTGTTGTCGGACTCTTTGACGGCGAACAAACAAGCACATTTGTCCGCGGCATAAACCTTGACCGTGCATTGCTCAAGCAACAACTTCAGAAGTACAAGCTCATCATCACGTACAACGGCAGCAGTTTCGACCTGCCAGTCATCAAAAAATACTTCCAGATCGCGCCAACCGTGCCACACATCGACCTCAGAGGCGTATGCCACCGCGTAGGACTTGTCGGAGGGCTGAAAGCCATTGAACGACAGCTTGGCATCAAAAGACCAGACAGCATACAGTACGTCAACGGCAACGATGCTGCAGAACTCTGGCACTGCTGGAAAGCCACAGGAGACCGCGATTTTTTGGAAATGCTGGTGACGTACAATGAAGAAGACATTGTCAATTTACAGCCGATCGCAGAACGGGCAGTGAGAATGTTGTGGGGGAAAATAAGAAACATTTAAATAAAAGTAATACTTTTGTACTACTTATGGTTATACTAAAACAGACAATGACTATAGGACCAAAAGGACAAGTGGTGATACCAAAAATATTCAGGCAATCGTTTCACATGGAACCTGGAACAGAAGTGATTTTTGCAGAACGAGAAGGAGGCATAGTGCTGGAAAAACCTCCGATTGATATCTCCAGCGTAGCAAGAGAAGCTGCGCGCCGAATAGCGAAACACGCCCGAGTTGACTGGGACAAAGAGCATTATGAACAGATAGAGAAACGCCTTAAACGTGCAGGAATAAAAATATGAAGTATTATCTTGATGCCAACGTGTTCATTCTGGCATTTGTAAACCACGAAGACCGAGGAGAGCGAGCGCGCTTCATTCTCGACGCAGTGGTAAAAGGAAAATGCGCTGGCGTAACCTCTTTCCTCTCATTTGACGAATTCTTCTGGTCGCTCCGGAAAGTGGATAAAAAAGAAAATGTTCTCCAGTATGCGAAAAATTTTCTGGATATGCCACATCTCCAGTTCATTCCTGTCGATGAACAGGTGATGAGAAAATCTTACCAACTGCTGCAACAATACCCTCTCGATCCACGCGATGCCATTCACGCGGCGTCAGCCATACTTGCGAAGACAGACTCTTTTCTTTCTGATGACGATGATTTTGGACAAGTAAAGGCAGTGAACTGGAGAAAGCTTTGACCACCTCTGCAGGCGTCTGACACCCGATGATGCACAGGTCAACATCCTGCGACAAGGAATAATACATCGCTTGTTTCATCGGCACTACATCGAGAGCATGCCCTGCAGCCGCGACCTTCATCCCAATAAAAAATCCCAACCGCAGCAAGCTGCAGGGTATTAGAAGCAAGAGTTGGGATTTTTAATGCCTTGAACTATTTAAAGAATGCCACGAGAAAACTTTATATAAAGCAGAGTGTGCGCATAGTGCATGCCAAAAAAGAGAAAAGAACCTCCGGTGACACCACGAGAGGCGCTTCCCCTGCCAGAATCCCGCTTTACTGCGTGGAACATGTTGAAATTCACGTTCAAATTCTTGAGCGGCGCAGTCTCGCTCTTCTTCCTCCTGTTCACTCTGTTCATTTTCATCGGGTTCATCAGCATATTCTTTGAAGACGACGGGCCGCTTAAAACCGGCAACGTGGCAGTCATTCCAATCGTTGGCGTCATCAGCACAACATCGAGCGCAGGCCTTGCCGCTGAAAAAACAGTCGTGAGCCAAAAAATCATTGACCTCATTGAAGACGCGGAAGACAACAAAGACATCAAGGCAATCCTATTTGAAATCAATTCACCAGGCGGCAGTCCGGTCGCCACATACGAAATCGCCCAAGCAGTCCAAGCCATGAAAAAGCCAACCGTGGCAGTCATCCGCGAAGTAGGCGCCTCAGGCGGATACTGGGTTGCGACAGCCGCTCAGGAAGTATGGGCGAACCCGCTGTCCGTCACCGGAAGCATTGGAGTGCTTGGATCCCGCCTTGAGTTTGCCGGGCTGATCAAAGAGTACAACGTCACCTACAGGCGACTCGTGGGAGGAAAATACAAAGACGTGGGCAGCCCATGGAAGGAAATGACACCAGACGAGGAAAAACTTCTCCAATCAGTCATAGACAAACTCCATGACTCCTTTATTGACGCAGTTGCCCGCAACAGAAAACTCCCAAGAGAAAAAGTCACAGAACTCGCCACAGGATTTATCTATCTTGGCAGTGAAGCCAAGGAACACGGACTGATAGACAACCTCGGCAGCAGAACAGACGCCGTAGCCGCACTTGAAAAAAAGCTCAACATCACCGCAGAACTCGTGACGTACAAGGAACGCCGCACCCTCTTTGACGTGCTTGGTGAAGTATCAGCGAAAAACTTCTATGCTATAGGAGAAGGATTTGGCAACACAATCACCACACCAGAACCCCTCCTCCGCGTATGACACCACCATCCTATCACATCGTCATCGAACTGTTAAACGCGCTCAAAAGATACTACATGCGCTTATCAGTCATGTCAAAACCAA
>JACQMZ010000124.1 GCA_016203345.1 Candidatus Woesearchaeota archaeon
ATACGGCAATGCCCGCAAGGGCTTGACGAGAAGCGCTGCGTAAGGTTGCTGGGGATTATAAGGGGCCGCTGGAGCCCCTTATTTCATTTTTGTGTGTGGAGAATTCCTTTAGGACTTGAGCTTTCGTGTTCTTTCCCGTCGAAGATAGTCACCGATGTCGTACACGTGCGTGATAGGAGTTTTTTTAGTCGGTGTTGCGGCATACGCTGCGATGCCAATGCACTCCTGGTGTTGATTCATCACCAGCACAAGATCCCCTTCTGATGGATTTCCTTTGACGTCGGTTACAGAAAAAATGTCACGCCCGCAGATGAACAACCATTCTGTCTTTGGATCCACAATGACCTGCTTTTCGTACCGTCCTGAGATGAAGTCCAGTAGGCAGACTGAAGGGCAAAACTGCTGACCTTTTTTCCTTCCCAAACAGTATCCTATGTAAACGGGTTTGGAGTGCGAGCGCAGGTCTTTTTGTGCAAGGGTTAAAGTGAAGTAGAATTCTTTGACCTGCACGACGCCATCCATCAGGACAACATCTTCTGCATTGAACAACTTCAGAAATTTCCCTAACATTTTCGCAGCCTCGCGATGAAAAATCCCCCTGTTTGCGTCTTGTGCGGCCAGAAGCGGCGACATTGGGCAATAGATGGATCCAATGCCCGCCCGAACACTTTGGTTATTCCAGGATCGCCAATATTCACCCGTGCAGGCTCTATCATGACCTTGTAGTGATCAAGCACCCATTGAATGTTCAGCTCGTTCTCTTCCGGCTCCAGACTGCACGTGGAATACACGAGCACGCCATTGGGCTTCAAGACTTCCAGCGCGGCAGACAACAAGTCACGCTGGATTCTGGCAGACAATTCCAAATCTTTCACTGTTCTCTTTTCAAACCAAACAGGATCTGTGGCGTAATTGCCACTGCAGGGCGCATCAAGAAGTATGCGATCAAATTGAAGACCAAGCTGTTTCACGTCACGGCCGTCCATGTGATACACAGCGGCATTGCGTACCCGCATGCGTTCCAGATTCGTCTTCAGACTCACCAGCCTGTGCTCCTTCTTTTCAAGTGCAACCAGAATTCCTGTGTTGAACATCAAATGCGCTATTTGAGTGGTTTTCCCGCCAGGAGCTGCGCACATGTCAAGAACTGTTTCGTTCGGACGTGGATCAAGCACATACGCGGGAAGTTGTGCCGCCGCTTCTTGCAAATAATAGTAACCTCTCAGATATTCGGACGTGGCACCCATGGAAAAAGGAGCGCTCTTAATCCAATAACCGAAACGCGTCCACGGAATTTTTTCAACAAGAGCCCCTTGCTGTTTAAACCTCTTCAGCAAATCCTCTTCCTTAACGGAAAGAGCGCTCACGCGCAGAGAATCCTGAAGCTTGACTTCACGAACATCTCCGCCAAGCTGCAGATAACGCTTGAGAAACTCGTGTTTCGACATGAGGCGCTCTAAGTCGCGGTGAATTTAAATGTTCGCGAAAAGTGCATACGCAATGTTAATGAGCCCCAGATTGTGATTGCACCACATGCTTGAAGACATACCTTATGAACATCCGCTCATCTGGGGCACTGGCGGCGGGAATGACATCGTCAGCGCCACATTGGTCCTTGCCGCCACTCGCCGTCTGGCCTTTCCGTATAAAACTCCGCTTGAACAATGCATAAAGACAAAATTGATGGTAAATACATCGTCGGAAATTGATGGCTTGTACGCCACTATCGGCGATTCTTGCGTCTGGGTTGCGCTCTATCCTCCGACACTTGCTGGCGATCTGAGACAAGATGTTTTGGCGTATGGATTCTCACGGCTGAACGATTTTGCCAATGCTGCACTTGTGTGGAAGGAAGAGAAAGCGCTTCTATCGTTTAGTGTAAAGCGGCAGACTGTTGGGCCTTTCATTGTCGCAAGTACTTGCCAGGAAAGAATGACGCGAGTCGTGAGCGAAGTGGATAAAATGTTGTCGACTTGATCACGCTGCTTTCTTCACTACAGGCCCCTGAGGTGTGTCATCAACAACATACCCTGCCTGCTTCAATTTTTCCCGCAACTTATCTGCAACGTCAAACTGCTTGGACGTACGCGCCTGCTCGCGTTCCTGCACGAGTTTCTGAATGTGTTCAGGTATTTTTTCCTCCTCAACAAGAACGCCAAGCACCTTATCAAACTTTTTCATAACAGTGAGCACCGCTTGTGCATTCAGAGGCCCGATCTTCTGCGTCATCATCCACGAGTTCACTTTGGTAATCATGTCAAACATGGCGGCGAGTGCAGGTGCGCTTTCAAGATCATTGTCCATTGATCGTTCAAAATTTTTCTGCGCACGAGCCAGCAGTTTGTCCACAGCAGGATTTTCTGCGCCTTCTTTATGAGCTTCGAGTTTTCTCACACATTCCCAAATCCTGTCAAGCGCAGCACGAGCGGCTCCAAGACTTTCCATGGTAAAGTTCAGTTTTTGGCGGTAGTGAGCCGAAAGCAGGAGATACCTGACAGCGAGGGGATGATGCCCTTTATTCAGGATGTCGCGCAACGTGTAAAAATTACCCAACGATTTTGACATTTTTTGCCCGTCAACAAGCAAATGCTCGCAGTGCAGCCAGTACTTTACGAACGTCTTGCCAGTGAATCCTTCTGTTTGGGCAATTTCATTTTGATGGTGCGGGAAGATGTTGTCCACGCCGCCAGTGTGCATGTCGAACTGGTCTCCCAAATATTTTCTGCTCATCGCACTGCACTCGATGTGCCAGCCAGGTCGTCCAGCGCCCCATGGCGAGTCCCATTTGACATCGCCATCCTCAGGCGTCCATGCTTTCCACAGCGCAAAGTCCTGGGGATGATCGCGGTCGTACTCGTCATGCTGTACACGCCCGGATGCGCCTGCCTGCAGTTGCGACACGTCCATATTCGCGAGCTGGCCGTACTTCTTGAATTTCGAAATTTCATAATACGCGCAGCCATCATCAGTCTTGTACGCCTTCTTTTTTTTCAGCAAGGCATCAATGATCTCAATCATTTCCTTGATGTGGTCTGTGGCGAGCGGATACACTGCGGCAGGTTGAATGTTCAACGATTTCAGGTCTTCGAAAAACGCTTGAGTGTATCTTTCCGTGAATTGTTTCAGCGATGATCCTTCTTTTTGGCTGTCGCGGATAGTCTTGTCGTCAACATCTGTAATATTCATTATCTGATTGACGTGAAAGCCCTTGTATTCGAGATACCGACGCAGAATGTCTTCGAAAATATATGCACGATAGTTTCCAATGTGAGGATAATTGTACACTGTCGGGCCGCACGTGTACAGGCCAACAAAACCCTCTTTTATTGGTTTGAATACTTGCAGTTTCCGCTTCAGCGTGTTGAAAAAGCGCAGTGTCATGAATCCTGTTTGTAGAGCAGGGTTTATAAAAGTTCAGGCTCTAAATTTAAAAAGCGTCAGCCACTTCTGCTACGAATGCTCGAAATCGAAGTCAAAATTCTCGACATTGATACGCGCGCCGTGGAAAACCGTTTGCTGGAGTTGGGAGCGCAAAAAGTATTTGATGGAAAGGTGTGTACGGTGTTTTATGATTTTCCTGATGGACGCCTGAGCAGAGAGGACAAAACACTCCGTCTGAGAACAAAAGGAAGCGTGGCGGAGTTCACGTTCAAGAGAAAACTCAGCACTGAAGGTGCAAAAATAGCTTATGAACAAGAAGTGTGCGTCAGCAATTATGAAACCATGCGCACTATTCTGCGTCGATTGGGATTTCAGGAACTTTCTGGAGTTGAAAAGACGAGAACATCTTACGTACTTGGTGCTGTGCATGTTGACATTGACACACTGCCGGGCATTCCGACGTTCTTGGAAGTGGAAGCTCCTGATCAGAGTACACTGGAGAGTATTGTTGTTTTGCTTGGATTTACCATGCGCGATGCAAAGCCATGGACAGGCAAAGAAGTCAGGGACCATTACAACAGACAAAAACCATATGGTCCTTCTGGTACGGTTCGAGAGTAGTTTTCTGGACTATCTTCATGACCTGAGCGAGACGCTGTTCAGCTTCCAAAAAAACTTGTTGCGGTTCTTGTCGCACGTCAATACTTCGTGCCTTCACGAACAGAATACCCGTGCCATTTGTTTTCAGAAAGCGCTTGCAGTTTTTCAAAAAGATGTCCACTTGGTGTCGTTGGCTGACATCCTGGTAAATTACATCAACTTGCCCAACATCGCTTATTTCTCTCGCGTAGGTTTCTGGAAAGGATGCGTCTGCAAGAATCGGCCCAATGTTCTGACGGTGTGAAGCCAGTTCAAAAAGTTTGAGGAACATTTTGCGGGAAAGTTCAAGGGCAAAAATGAACCCTTGCGGAACCATGTCAGAAAGAAATGCAGTTGTGGTGCCTGTGCTTGCCCCCAAATACAGGATGACATCTGTGGGCTTCAGCGGAAGGGTAATGCTTTTTTTCAGCGCTGCGCCAAGCTTGGACAGTTTAGGATCAATACTGATCATGGCGACCTCTGGCGGAAATAGTCCATGCGTGCAGCAACTGCTAGTTTGGATGCAAGGGCGCGTGCACGCTTGCCTCGGTCCGTGCGTAAAGCTTTGTTAATCGACGGATGCGCAAAGATGATGCCATGCTTGGGAGATTTTTCGCCAGTTTTAACATGCCTGAGAACTGCTTCGCGAGCACCCAAGACTTGAATAGTTGATGCTGGCAGGAACGCCAGGCGCCTGAGACCACCTGCTGCTGCGATCAGCCGCGCTGTAATCACTGCCCCTGCCAATGCAGTGGTTTTAGGCGCTATCTCCTCACAGAGTTTTGTCATGTAGGCTGTTACGTTCTTACGATATGATGCAAGATTTGTCAGCGTTTCTTCAAACTGATGAGTAATACCGATGTCAGAATTTGAAATTTTTGCACCTGACAGAATGGATTTCCAGCTTGCGATTCTTTCGTCCAGCAAATTTATTGCTTTGTCGATATCGGAAATCCCATTAACTGCTTCTATAATGATCTCGTCTTTTGAGAACGATTCCCGTATTGCCCTTTCTGCTGTGGCAAGAAGTCGGCTTCGCAACTGAGTGAATCCCATAACAGTTCGAAATGAAGGGTGCTTATAAACCTTGATCGAGAACTTTGAAAAAGTCGGCTTCGCCTCCTATTTCAAAGTTCTCTGGTTGTAGATGTTGCATTCGCTCATGCTACTGCCAGCGCAGCATCAACGTCTTCTGGCTTCCATCCGCTTGCAACCAAATCAGACCGCAAGGCTTCCTTTCCCTTGCCTGCTTCAAGCGCTCTCTTGACATACTCTTTAAGTTGCGCGTCTGCAGCAGGTTTGGCTTGTGTTGTTTGACTAGAAACTGGTTTTTTTCTCAACACCAGTACGAAAATGGTAACAATCAACGCCAAGTTGAGGATATTCAGAACCAGACTCGCAATTGTTGCAGGACTTTTCGCTGCTTTCTCAGCTTGCTGGCCTGCCTGCTCCACCTGAGTCGTAAGCGAGGCCACTGATGAGCGGACTTTCACCACATCGCCAGCCACAGACTTCTGCTCCTCTTTCTGAGCATTCAGCTGAGTTTGTAACTGTGCAAGCTTTTCCTGAAACGATGCTTCCAATGCGCTCACGTCTCGCTTCACTTCTTCCACGTCTTGCGGAAGCACTGCAGAGATTGCTGGGGCGAGTCGTGGTGGCAGGGGAGTCGAAGCTGGCAACGCCTGCTGAAGATTTATCGCCCTGACCACCACTTCGTTGTTAACTGTCACTGGGACGTCAGGACCTGGAAATTCGTACACGCCATTATTGTTCACGTCATAATGGAGCATGGGGTGTACCCGACTTCCCGCGCCGGCAGAATCAACTTCAATTCTTAGATTTGTTCTTTGTCCGCTGAAAAGTTCGCTTTTAGCAAGAAACGGCCCAAACGAGCCGTCTTTGTCCTGATGAATCACCACAAAACCTGGCTTGTCGAGGAAAGCATTTTCGATAACAACCTCGTTATTTACGAGCGATTGGTCCTGGACGGTGAGCTCAGGGTTTCGCTGCGCGACAGTCGGAGCCCCTCCCGTAACAATTACCTTTGCCTTCATCCGCGGATGAAACTCGCAGAA
Source organism: Candidatus Woesearchaeota archaeon (assembly GCA_016203345.1). Classification (GTDB taxonomy): domain Archaea; phylum Nanobdellota; class Nanobdellia; order Woesearchaeales; family ARS49; genus JACQIC01. Next base: position 6,096 of record JACQMZ010000124.1, read on the forward strand.
ATATTCATGCGTCCCGGGTTTGTCAAACGTCTTTGAAAAAGCCTGTCCTGTCCCCAGTCTGCCAGAGTCCATCGCTTTATCAACTGTAGTGACTGTATGCGGCGCTGTTCCTGTATTTGTCCATTCAATGGTGTCCCCCACGTTTACAGTAATTTCTGGCTTGCTATAATCGAAATCTAAAATGTCCACTTTTTCTGATGCCGCCGCAACCACTGGCAGAATCGCCAATAACACTGACAATAGGACAAACTTGTTCATGCATGCCTCTTTATCAGGCCAAAGTATTTTTTTCTCAGCCTTTCCTGCAACACAACAATCACTCCTATAAAAATCATACAATATATTAGTAGTATACCCACCTCAAACCACACGCGGGCAAGAGAGAATTGGAAGACAACAGTCTTCCGCAACAGTTCATATCCGAGCACAAACGGATTTGCTGACATCGCCCATGCCAGCCATGACGGCATTGTTTCCAGGGGAATGATGGCATTTGACGCAACCAGCAAGAGGGAGGACAAAGAAACCGCCGAGAGGTTTGCCGTTGCTTCGCTGACGAATACAACACCCAATACCATGCCTAATAGAGTAAAACACGACACAAGGAGCAAACCCGCAACAAGAATGGATGCAAAATTCTGAGTCAAGGGCGTTGTAAAAAACGTGCTGGCAATCACGAGAATAACAAAAAGTTGCAATGCAAGAATTCCACCGCTTGTCAGAAAAGTCGCAAGGTGATGTGATACGGGAGATGTGGGTGTAAGATCATTCCTGAGCGCTGCAGGACTGTTTTTCTCCAATATCATGAGCAATGGAGTCAAGAGCAACCCGGTAAACATTACTACAAGCACGATCAGCGTTGGAAACAAATAGTTCAAATAACTCTTCTCAGCAACCAACGGCTTAATGGTAGTCGTTATAGGAGACACGATCGTTTCGGTGTCAGTCACTTCCACACTACTGACCGCGCGCTCGACATCGTTCAGGGTTTTCTGGACTGTCAGCAGTTCAATCAAGGACGCATCCAGGAGCAATTTCACCTGATCCAAATCCTTCACTGACTCGTCCCTGACACGCGATGCGGCATCCATGCGCGCCTTCAGCTGAGTCATGGACCCTATCACGTTGCTCAACAAGTCATCATACGCAACAAACTCCTCTTTCAATACTTCCTGGGTAGTCTGAAACCGCGCCTGCAACTCGCCAAGATCCGACACAGTCTCCTTCATGTATTTTTGCAATGAATCCTTCAAATCATTCGCGGCAGAACTGCCCTTAACCAGTGCTTGAGCGAGTTCAATGAAATTTCGTGATTTTGTCAACGATGAGTCTGCAATAGTCAGGCTATTATCCACCCAGTGTTTCACGCGATCCTTGTAATTCGCCATTTCAGTAGTGCCAATCTCATTCGGGTCAACTGCGAAATCCAACTCTTCCACCTTGACGCGCACGTCTGCCACGAGCCGGCTCGTCTCGTCATTCTTAGTCACCAGGCGAGACAACGAGGACTTCCTGTCTGCCAAGCTTCGTTTCGTGAGTTCCAAAGCAGACAAAACCTGCGCAGTCAGATTCCTGCTCAGTTCCTGATTCCTGCTCGATATGCGGGACGTCATAGTCGACAGCACAGTCCACACCAAATTCAATCGGGAATAGTCAACATAAAAAGTGATTTCGTTGCTTGCATTCTTATTCAGTTCGAACTGTGGAGAAAACACCAGACAAGTGTGAATAACGCCTTCCTTAATAGCAGTCACACAGTGTTCCTCATCTGAGTATCTCTCAACCTGAAATTGCGCATTCACCAGCCGTTCCATGAACGACTCAGACAACCCATTGTACGCTCCGGAATATGCTCCAATCTTCACTGCATATGCGTTTGTGTTGTCAAATGCCAGTCCTGCGAGGAAGATGACCAAAACAGGACCCAGCATGACGATAAGCGCGCTTGCCCGCGCGCGCAATAAGACGCGCACGTTCTTCTGCATCAACACCCACACGTCGTTCATTTGCTCACCAACAAGTCAAACACATCACCCAGACCAGGACGAGATACAGAAGCAGAGCGTACTGACTCCTTGCTTTTTCCCAATGCCATGCTGAGAATCCTCAACGCTTTCTTTGGCGTTGGAGTCAAAGCAACAAGAGGGCTTGTCGAAATGATAGAGGGAAACACCTGGGGAAATTTTTTCAGATCCGCGATGATGCCAGGATCGTTGACAGCCATTTCAACCCGCACTTGGAAGTGCCGCGCAAACATCCGCCGCAAATCCTCTGGCGGCATACACTCGGTAATGGCGCCCTTGCGCAACACCGCGATACGATGGCACGTTTTTTCCATTTCAGGCAACACGTGGCTTGCAAGCACCACTGTTGTCCCTGCTTCGTTGATTTGCTTTACCAAAGACAAAATCTTGTCGCCTGCTGACGGGTCCAGCTCGGCAACCGGCTCATCAAGAACGAGCACACGTGGCTTGTGCATAATCGCACACGCAATATCCAAACGCTTCTTTTGCCCCCCAGACAGTTCTTCAGCCAACTGGTGCTGTTGAGCAAACAAATCCACTTGTTTCAACACAGCGCTTGCCCGGAAAGTTAACGCAGTTCCCTGAATGCCATACAAAGACCCAAAATGCTCCACGTTTTCCCGAGCGGTTAATTTATCATACACACTTGGTGATTGCGTGCTTAATCCCACCAATGCAGTGGCGAACTCGCGGTCGCCAAACATGCTCAATGAACGCTGTTCGCGCTGAACCACAACATCACCAGTCTCAGGACGAAGGACGCCTGCCAAAACCTTCAACAAAGTTGTTTTTCCGCATCCTGACTTGCCAACAATGCCCAAAATCTCCCCTGGACGCACTTCCAGGTTCACTCTGTCCAACACGACATGCTCCCCAAACCGCTTGGACACTCCTGACACTCGCACAAGCGCAGATGGGCCTAGCTCTGACTGCACCTTGTCCAAAAACCCATTCACCAACGAAGCAGGCCACCCCGCGCTAATGAGCGCAACACGAACCTCTTCCCTTGAACGGCCGCTTGCCAATGCAGTCTCAACATGCTTCGCAAGCGCAGTGTCGAGAGTTACCTCTACCATACCATGCACTTGGGTACGAGAATTTTAAAAGAAGCGTAACTACTCTGTAATGGTCGTTTCGCTGCTTTTTGCATCTTAGAATTTTCCGAACTCACTCGGCTTCGCCTCATTCGTTCAGAAAAATTCACAACGATAATACGTGAATTACTACGGGAGCATTGTGACTACGGCAAGATAAAGTAATGATGTAGTAAGACTCAACTCAAAATGTGAATTTCGCTGAATGAGCGCCCGCAGGCGCGAATTCGTGAAATTCTGTTCGAAAAGTTTCCGGAAAATCCGAAAGATTTCCGGTGAAACAGGGATAACACGTATAAAGACACGTGTAGAATAGACTACAGTGATACTCATTGATGACAGAGAGCCTCAAGAGCTTGTGTACTGTATACAGCAACACTGTCCAGTGGAACAACGCCGAATATCAGTAGGGGATTTCCTTATAGGTGACGAAGTTATAGAACGCAAAACAGTCACCGATCTCATTCACTCTTTGGAGGATAACAGGTTCTGGAATCAATTGACAGTATTGCAGGCAACATATCCTCGTGCCTTCCTTCTGGTGGAAGGTAGAATTTTTCCAAAACTTTACGGGCCACTCAATTACGCATCTTCAAGATTGGGAATAAAACTATTGTTTTCTGAAGGACACACTCATACAGCTACTATCCTAAGTTGCTTGCACACATTGAAAGGCAAACCTGCCCCTCGAGTACTCTTTCCCGCACAGTGTAAGACTGCACCGCCTCAGCTTGGCATCCTCTCACAATTTCCCGGCGTTGGTTGGAAAACTGCACGGACTCTGTTGTACACCTATGGTAGTCTGTGGAAAGTACTCAGTGCAAAACCAACCGATCTCAAGAAAACCCTTGGAAAAAAAACCTTGGCAAAGGTTCTAAAAACACTCTATTCCCCCTGGCCTATGTGAACGTACATGTTTAGCTATTCTGTGAATACGAATTTTGCGAACTCCCTCGCTTGCGCTCGGTCGTTCAGCAAAATTCACAATATTCTTGGTGAATCACTTCGGGAGCAATGTGACTACGTTAAGATAAGGTAATGACGTAGTAAGACTCAATAATGAAGTAAAACCCAATAACGTAGTAAAACTCAATAACGGAGTAAGACTCAATAACGTAGTAAGACCCAAAATGTGAATTTCCCTGAGTGAGCGCTCAGAGCGCGAACTCGGGAACGTCAGAAATTTTCATTCGTTATATTCAATTAGTGAAAATTTCTGAGCGTCTCAAAAACCACCATGATGGTG
>JACQMZ010000125.1 GCA_016203345.1 Candidatus Woesearchaeota archaeon
AGATTCAGCAATTTACGATTGTCATCACAGGCATACCTGCTGTCGAACGACGCGTGTTTACATGGCGCAAAACTTTATATACAACACCAGATCATGTTGCATCATAGCGGGGTAGGGCAGTCAGGAGTGCCCGGTGGGCTCATAACCCACAGGTCAGAGGAAGCAGAAGGGAAGGCTGCTGCTGAATTCAAATCCTCTCCCCGCTATAGCCGGGTGAAACCGGCTTCCTTCCCATTTTTCTCAGATGTTTTGGACTCCAAAAACCGATAATTGACATCCATCGCTGGAAGTTTTCTTGACCGTTTAATTCCAGCCGGTTAATGACTGAAAAACCACTTAAGAAACGAGAGTCTACTTGACTTTCCACACCCAAAATTCTATTTCGCCTTGACTGACGACTTTATAGAGGGTTTTGTTTTCTATGCGTTCGATTTCTGGCTGTTTGCGAGGGTAGTGGATGATGTAGATCGGCCTGTTCTCATGCAGCCATGCAGTGAGGTTTGCTCCGCCGGTGATGACTGGGTTGTAGTTTCTGTACTCATTATTTCTGCCAAAGAAATCGATTGAGCCCCAGTGATATAATACTAAGGCACCTGTGAGGTTGGATTCGAGAAAGAGTCGCGTGTTTTCTTTGGCGAAAAAGTAGGGTTTCATGTATGCGGCAAAATCTGTCACGTCGCTGAAATTGGCGTATAATCCAACGGCAAGGATGAACGCAATGATTGCGAGCGCCACATGCTTTTGTCGTTTGTACAGCCAGGAGAATCCGCTGTCCATCAGTGAAAAGAGCAGAAGTGCGAAAGGCAACATGAATCCGATGAGATACCGCGGCTCGGTGTTGGGAAAAAATGGGAGTTGTAGAAATGTAATAACCAGCCACAACACGACTATTAAGAGAGCGTCTGTCAGTTTTGGACGAGAAGCAATGAATGACGCGATTGCCGCAAGGATGAACACGCCTGCTGATTTGAGGATGGAGTGGGTTTGGAATTTAAGATGGGAGAAATTTGGAGTAAGCGTGACGTGCGGTCCTGCAGGCATCACTACGAATGCGAACGCTACTATGCCAAGCAGGAGCCACAGTATTGGTTGACGTAATGTTTTACGCTTGCAGATGAGGAACAGAATCAGCGCCAGTGGAATCAGGCGGGCGTTTTGCTTGAATGTCATCGCGATAAACAGGCTTGCCAGTGTCGCAAGGGCAAGCGGTGTGGTGCGCCGTTCGTGCCAGCGGAGAAAGAGGAGCAGTCCTGCAAGCACAAAGGTTTGCTCCATTCCTGCTGCGTCGCCGAGAAACACGTATGGCCAGACTATGATGTGAAAAGTAGTGGCGGCATATACTACGCAAGCCCATGCGAGCACCTCGTGCCCTACAAGTCTTCTTGCAAAGTTCCAGAGGAGCACCAGAGAGGCCGCAAAAAAGAGTCCATGCACGGCATAATACCCTGTGGTGGCCCACTCGAACAGGGGGAACAGTAGAAGATGCATGAGGAGGAATCCCGGCCTGTCCCATCGGGCATGTGTCCAAAAATAATCCCACGAGCCTTTGCTGCCGTACTCAAGCCATTCATAGTTGTCGCCTAACAGAATGCCGAGTCCGCTGGTCAGAAACAAGAAATAGACGAAACAAAGAATAAAGAGAATGCTGCCTTTGCGCAGTGCATTCATGCGCGTATTTTGCGTGTGGTGTCCGTATGGAACTTATGATTGATCTGGTGGTGCAAGTCGTCGATTGCCTTGTGTACTGCACGCGTGAGGTCCCAATCGTGTGATTTGCAGCTTTCAAACACGTGTGTGTGCGCGTTGAGGCGGACGTGCAGGGAATACTTTTGCCGGTTGCCATCTTTTTCCTTTGTCTTGATATGCACCACCATGGTTGAGATGGTTTTGAGGTCGCGCTGGAGTTTTTCAAAGCCGAGAGTGGCGATGTCTTTGACTGTTTGTTGCGCCGCAGCAGGAAGTTCTGTAAGTCCAACGAACTGCACAAATTCCTGCTCTCCGAACTTAGGTACGACTTTGGGCATGAACAACAGATTTCTCACCTGCTATATATATTTTCCGCCCAAAAGAATTTATACTATGAAGGTGATTGTTGGTGAAAAAGAGGAACAATGGCGTGGGAAGTGGTAGCGAACGAGTATTGGCAGTTGCTTCTGTCAAGATTGATTGAATTAATCAAAGCGCCGGCGCTTAATCCTGAAATGGGGTGGATCATTGCGCCGCTGATTTTAACAGTGGTGTTGATGACGTTCTATTTTGGCAAATACACGCGGGAAGAGCTTGGTTGGAACACGGCGATCGGGAATAGCGTGGTGTTGTTGTTTGTGGCTATTGATTTGTTGAGGTATTTGTTTCATCTTACATCTCCTGGTTCGATTTTGAACTTTCAGGATGAGTGGATCAAGTCGCTGATCGCGTTGGGAGTTGCCTCAGAGGGAATTACTTTGCTTTTGTCTAATTTTTTCAAGGCTTTGCCGAAGCACGTCTCGTTTTTTATCTGCAGTCCGCTTCCCGTGAACCTGCAGGCGTATGTCGCGATTGCGATCGTGTACACTGACATTTCATTTGACTGGGCAACGCTTGTGGCAGCGATCATGTTGTTTCTCATGCTGCTTATTGCCATGACGCTGATCAAAAAAGTCGAACATTGGATGCTGGTCAAATTGCAGGAAGCAAAGGAGGCGGAACTCGAGGAGGAGAAGCGGAATGCAGAAGAAACGCGAAAAGCAATTGTTGAACAGCAGAAGAAGCTGAAGAAGCAGAACAAGTCGTAAGGTGGCAGGCATTAATGTGGCAGGCAGGAGCAGTTCTCAATGCGTCGTTCTGTGAATAGTCTGCCTCTGCAGTCTTCACCTGCGCGCCCGGCTATGGCAGGAGATACCTTGCACGTGCCTCCCGTAACTTCACAGGTTGCAGGGCAGTTTCCCGTTGTGGCGCGGCCGACAATGGATGAATTCAAGGCAAGTTCCATTCCCACGATGAGTGTGCCGAACAAGAGCGCGCCTATGGCAATGAGGCTTACTGTTGCCGCCACTTTCGTTCCAGTGTCGCTCATAGTAAAGCAAGAGATAATCTGCTATTAATGTCTTGCTGTGAGGCGGTGCAGCGCTTGCCGCCTGAAGGTGTCGAGCCTTTCTTGCAAGGGTATGCTCCCGAAGGCTTGACTGCAGACGAACAGCAACGCATCTGCGTATACACTCCTATTTTTCTGCTGCGTAAGCTTGGTTTTCTTGAGCAATGTCTGCGCAAGAAAGGTTTGAGCGCGTTACAAACGGAAAAGCTGAGTGCTTGCAAGACAAAGTATTTGGAAATGTTGTTCAAGCTCAGCATGGATTAGGGTTCCTTTCGGGGAATTTCAATGCGGTTAAAGTCCTTGTCATACGAATAGAAAGTGTCAGTAGTGAAAGCTAATGCAGTTGCATAATGAACGGCGTCCATGGTCTGAAGCCTGTGCTCTTTTACCTGATGAAGGGCACTTGAGAGAATGTGCAAATCAAGTGCCACGACTGTCATAGGTAGTGACAGAATGCTTTGGACTGTGAGATTGGCGGCTTCAATGCCTAATTGCTTTTGAACTTCGTAATGAACTTCGCAAAGGGTAACTACTGATGTTATAGCGAGTATTTCTTGTTGCTGAACTTTGAGGAGCAACTGTTCACAGGATTTAAAAAAGTCAGGGTTGCGTAATGCTACGTAAAGGAAAATATTGCTGTCTATGTACACACTCATGTCAGCATGCCCTCAAGTTCCTGCTCAAGGCGTTCAATGGAAATGCGAAATTTCTTCTTGGTTAGCGAAGCCATGGTCTTCACAGGATCTTTGATCTTCTTCAGTGGCGTGAGATGAATTTCATCTCCTTCTATCCACGCAGTAAGTTCCTGCTTTGGTTTGAGACGCAATAGTCCCCGTATCGATTTGGGGATGACCACTTGAAATTTTTCAGATACAGTTACACTTTCCATACCACGTAAACGAGGTTTGCGTGGTATAAAAATCTTGCGGTGTAAATACTTATAAAGGCTTGATTGCTAAACGCACACATGACCATTTGCGGTATTGACGAAGCTGGCAGGGGACCGGTAATTGGTCCGCTGGTGATGTGTGGTGTGCTGATTCAGGAAGGCGAGGAAACTCAGCTGTTGAAGTTGGGAGTGAAGGACAGCAAGTTGCTGTCTGCAAAACAGCGTGAGAGGATTTGCGAACAGTTGAAGCAGAAGTACAAGTATTGCGTGGTCGAAATTCCTCCTGCAGAGATTGATTCTGCTGTTAATGGAGAGGGTCCGGGAAACCTGAACTGGCTTGAGGCGGATAAGGCTGCGGAGATTATCAACACGCTTCAGCCGCGGCAGGCTATTCTGGATTGTCCGAGCCCGAACATCAAGGCGTACACTCAGTATCTTGTTCAGCGGTTGAAAGACAAGAGCACTATTATGCAGTGTGCGCATCATGCTGACCGCGACTTTCCGGTGGTGGGCGCGGCAAGCATCATTGCAAAAGTCACGAGGGATGCGCGGATTGAGGAAATCAAGAAGCGTGTGGGCGTGGATTTCGGTTCTGGCTATGTGGCTGATCCGGTCACTGCAGAGTTTGTCAAGAGCAGTTGGAGCAAGTTTCCTGAAATTTTCCGCCACAGTTGGGCGCCCTATCAGAAACTTGTGAAGGAATTCACGCAGGGACGATTGGATGCATGGTGACCATGCAGGACGTTTTCATTAGTTTGGGTGGCTCGTTGACAGGTTTTTTATCGTGTGTGGTGGGCAGGACTGCGCGTACCTACATTGAGGCGGCGCAGAGCATTACGTACGTTTCTGACGAGGACAAGCCGCGTGAACACAACTTGACTGTGGTCATCGCTAACACTTTTTTCGTTGCCCGAATTTCGCTGAATGAGCGCCGGAGGCGCGAATTCGCAAAATTCGATTGAAAGATTTAAATACCTTGTCAGTCCGTTACTGCACGCATGGCAGAGGGTGAGCCGTCGGTGGAGTCTCCGGTTGAGGTAGTTCCACAACTTGAAGCAGAGCTGCAACCAGTAGCAGTTGAGCAACAAAGTGCTTCTCCAGCAGAATCCCCGCCAACTGTCATGCAGGGTTCCAAAAAGCTGTCGACGAAGATTACAAAGCTGGTGATGGATGGCTTTAAAAGTTTTGGCAGGCATACGGAGTTGTTGTTTGGTGATGATTTTAATGTGGTTTTGGGCCCAAACGGCTCAGGTAAATGCCTGACTGGCGACGCGAACGTGTTGTTGGCAGACGGCAGTCTTGTACGAATAGATGAACTTGTTAATGAGCGACTTGCCGGTGCTTCTCGAATGGACGATGGGTGGATTGCAGGGGGAGATGGTACAAAAGTGCTTACGCTGGGCAGAGATCTAAGAATTCATGCGCGCCCTGTCAAGGCGTTTGTAAAAAGAACAGCACCTGACACTCTTGTGCGTGTTCACACACGTTCTGGCAGGAAAGTCACGTCCACACCTTATCACCCTCTTTTTGTGATGAAAAACGGCGCTGTAGAAGCGGTTCGTGCAGATGCGTTGCGAGAGGGCATTCGGATTGCTGTCCCGCGATCCATACCTATAAAGACACCTGATAAGGCGTTTGTGGATTTTATGGACGTTATTAGCGAAAGCGATGGGCTGTACGTGCCTTGGAGCGATGAGACCGAAACTGTTATAAGAGAAAAAAATACAGGGAGGACATTCAGGCAGCTTGAGATTGTGGCGCGAATTCCAAGAAGGATCGTGCATAGTTTTTTTGAAAAGCAGGCCATTAATTTTGCGTACTTAGTTAGGATTTTGCGCACGCTCAATCTTCCAGACAGGGATATCATGTCGAGGATTCAGTTCGTGAAGGCAAAAAATTCACAGATTTTGTGCAGGATACCGTGGCACAATTCTCCTGAACTCAGTCGAGTGTTGGGATACCTTCTTGCTGAAGGCCGTTTTCCTCCGAAATCGTGTCAACTGTGGTTTACTAATGGCACAGAGGAAATCGTGCAGGATTATTATATGTGCTTGACTGCTGTTTTTGGCATCAGGGCTACAATCAACGAGTACAAGGCAGGATCTTGGGATATCTTGGCGTATTCACAGCCGGCAAGAATAATTCTCAAGAAACTTGGCATGGCGGTGGATGGCACTATTCGAAAAACCGTTGCTTCAGTGTTCCTAAAGCACGCAGGACGCGAGGAGATTTCAGCACTCCTGAATGGTTTGTACTCAGGCGACGGGTATGTGTCTCCTTCGTCAATCGAGCTGACCACCAAGAGTCCTGATTTGGCGTATGTAGTTGAAACAATGTTGCTGCGCTTGGGCATGCAGCCGCGTATCAAAAAGGTTGTAAAGGTTGCCACCAATAGTGGATTTAGTGGCGAGTACTACAACGTCGTATTGTATGGTGTTGAAAACTTCACCGTGTTTGCTGACCAAATACTTTTTGCTCATCCAGACAAAGCGAGAAGAGTGAAGGAGTTACTTGGCAAAAAGCCTAATCCAAATGTTGATCTGCTCGAGGTTAACGACCTTGTCAAAAGGGCAGTCAATGAACAGCATCTTTCGGTCAAAGGTTTAAGGGAAAAATTCCCTCGCTTGGACGCCTGCGTGTACGGCCAGTGTTTGCCAAGCCGTATTGGAGTCCAGCAACTCGTGGAAGAAGTATTTGACTCTTCACGGACGACTCAAACCCTATCTACGCTTTGTATGTCAGATGTTTTTTGGGACGAGATTGTTTCTCTGGAAGCAGTTAAAGCATGCGATCCATGGGTGTATGACTTGTGCGTTGAACATGATCATAATTTCATAGCAAATAACATTTTCGTGCACAACAGCAACATTATCGACTCACTCTGTTTTGTTCTTGGCAGGTCGAGCAGTAAGAGTTTGCGTGCTGAAAAGAGTGCGCATTTGATTTATAATGGAGGCAAGACGAAACAGCCGGCGAAATCTGCAGAGGTTAGTATTTTTTTTGATAATTCTACAAAGATTTTTCCGGTGGCTGATGCCGAGATCAAAATCACGCGCATAGTCCGAAGCGATGGCTTGTCGCGGTACAAGATTAACAATATTACGAAGACGCGGCAGGAGTTGACTGAGTTGTTGAGTCATGCAAGGATTGATCCGGATGGCTATAATATCATTCTGCAGGGCGACATTGTGCGTTTGGTGGAGATGAATGCTGTTGAGCGCCGCCAAATCGTTGAAGAGATTGCGGGTATTTCTGTTTATGAGGAGAAAAAACAGCAGGCGTTGAATGAGTTGACGAAGGTGGATGAGAAGTTGAATGAGGCGGATATTATTTTGAAGGAGCGGGATGGGTATTTGAAGGACTTGCGCAAGGACCGGGATCAGGCGCTTGCATACAAGGAACTGAACGATTTAATCAGGACAAATAAAGCATCGTCGTTGAAGATTTCATTGGATAAGAAAGCGCATTCATTGCAGTCGTTGCAGGACAGGATGGGCAAGCACAAGGAATCGCTGGCGCACTTTCAGGAAAAAATAAAGGAAGTGCAGGACAGGATTGCTGAGCAAAAGAACAAGATTAACGAAATTAACACGACTATTGAGCAAAAGGGTGAAGTTGAGCAGGTTGCCGTGCAAAAGGAAGTGGAAGCGGTCAGGATTGATATTGCCACGCTGAAGACAAAGATTTCTGGCGCGCAGGCTGAAATCAGCAAAGTGCAGAATAGAAAGCCTGAGTTGGATAAGAATTTGGAGGACGTTCAGCAAAAGGTTCAGGAGCATCAGGCGCGGGATGGGGATCTTTCTGCTCAGCATGATACTTTGTTTGATCATGTTCAGCGTTTGGAGCGTGACATGATTGATTTTCGGGCACGGCACCAGTTGGGCGAGGGCGCCAAGCTTGATTCTGACATTGAAGGTGTAGATCGAAAGATTGAGGATTTGCAAAAGGACTTGCAGGGTTTGCGCGAGCGCCAGCAGAGCGTCATTCGCGAGAAGGACAAGTTGGAATTCCAGATGCAGACTGTTGATACGCAGATTCAGAAAATGAAGGCTGTAGAGGAAGAGCACAAGCAGGATATTGAGCTTCTCAAGAACAGAAAGACGGAATTCAAGAAAGTGTTGTTGGAATTGAATGATGTGTTGAACCAGGATTCTTCCATGGCTGGCGAGCTTGCAGGTTTAAGGGAGAAAGCAGAATCTGTGCGGGAAGAGCACGCAAAGCTTGCCGTGAAGCAGACGACGATTCAGGAGAGTATTGCGGGCAATATAGCTGTGAAGAAGATTCTTGAGTCGAAGGGAGAGTTTGGGCAGGTGCATGGCACGGTTGCTGAGCTGGGCAGGAGCAACTCTAAATATTCTTTGGCTTTGGAAATAGCTGCCGGTCCCAAGATTCACAGCGTTGTTGTTGATGATGACAAAACTGGCGCGCGTTGCATTAGGTATTTGCGGGAGAACAAGTTGGGTGTGGCGACGTTTTTGCCGTTAAACAAGATCAAGGGACAGCCATCGTCAGAAGAAGCGAGAAAGTTGTCACATTCGCCTGGCGTGTTGGGTTTGGCTGTTGACTTGATTGAGTTTGATCCGCAGTACAAGACGGTGTTTTCGTTTGTGTTCGGCAACACGCTGGTAGTGGACAAGCTGGAGACTGCGAGAAGGATTGGGATTGGTGCGCATAAGATGGTGACGCTTGATGGCGACTTGTGCGAGACGTCTGGAGCAATGGTTGGTGGTTTCCGCCACAAGAAGACGGGAAGTTTCAAGGATCAGGATTTGTCGGCTAAGTTAGAAAAGTTGGCGAGTGTCATCGAGATGTCAGAACAGCAGATTGCAGAAATGACCCAACGAAGAACGATTAACGACGAACGAATTACAAAGTTGCGCAATTTGAAGGCAGAGTTGGAGGCAGACATCATCAAGACTGAGAAGTCCCTGCACCTTGATACGTCAGATACAGAGGCGAGTGCGTCGTATAAGGAGGAATTGCGGCAGCAGCTTGTGAAGGTGACGCAGGAATTGGAGGACATGCAAAACGTCGTGCAGGAGAAGACTGCTCTTCTTGCTGATTTGAAGATCGAAAAACAGCGTTTGCGTGACCAGGTGAATGAATTGCGTAATTCTGCCGTGCTTGCTGAGTTGACGGCTCTGGAGAGCAAGCACAAAGAGTTAAGGGAGCAGTTGCAGAAAATTGATGCTGACCAGCACGCGCTCAGAATTCAATTAAAGGACGTTTTGTTGCGCGATCAGGACAATATGAAAAAGGTGAGGAAGGAGGCAGAGCGTGAAGAGCAGGAATTTGCTGGAGTGATGAAGGCGTTGCAACAGCAGGTGAAGGCACAGGAGAAAGTTTTGTCCGAGAAAGAGAAGGAACAGCAGAAGTTTTTCGCGCAGTACAAGGCGTTGTTTGAGGAGCGTAATGAGTGCACGCAGGCAGTCAATGGGTTGGAAACGCGCGTGCTTGGTGTTGAGGAAAAAGCCCGTGCTGAGGAGCTTGCATTGAATGGATTTTCCTTGGAGGAGGCCAAGCTGAGGACCGAGCACGCGGCTGTTGAGGCAGAGTTTGCAAACTTTGCAGGTGTGCCGTTGAATCTCAACAAAAGTGAAGATGCGCTGAAGCAGGAAATCTACAACGCAGAGCGCCGCCTGGCAAACATTGGTGCAGTGAATATGAGGGCGTTGGACATTTACGATGTGGCGGAGAAGGAATACAAGACGCTTGTAGACAAAAAACAAAAGCTTGGTGAGGAGAAAGTGTGTGTGGTGAACCTGCTTCAGGAAGTTGAGGGCCAGAAAAAGGGATTGTTCCAGAAGGCGCTTGAAGAGGTGGGAAAGAATTTTTCAACGATTTTCAGTAAATTGTCAACCAAGGGAAGTTCAGCAAGTTTAGAGCTTGAAAACGTGCAGGAACCGTTTGAAGGCGGTTTGCGCATCAGGGTAAAATTAACAGGTCAAAAATATTTGGACATTCGGAGCTTGTCCGGTGGGGAAAAGACCATGACTGCATTGGCATTCTTGTTTGCGTTGCAGGAGCACGAGCCTGCCAGCTTTTATGTTCTGGATGAAGTGGATGCCGCATTGGACAAGGCGAACAGCGAGAAGCTTGCCCAGCTTATCAGGCATTACACGTCGCACGCTCAGTACATCGTGATTTCACATAATGACGCAGTGATCACTGAGGGAGACGTGTTGTTTGGCGTGAGCATGCACGCTGATCAGGGAATGAGCAATGTGGTGAGTTTGAAGGCATAAAATTTTCCGAATTCGTGCGGCTCATTCAGGGAAATTCAGGAACCGGTGCAAGACATGATACCCTGATCTGCTTGCGTACGTGCGATGATAGGTTGCGTCTTCTTCCACGCTCACCGTTCCATCTGTATCAGAGTCTTGAAACAACGCCAGTTCCTCACGCAACAGGTTTTGGGCTTCAATTAGTTCTTGATTGTCTGCTTGGCCGTCATTGTTCCCATGCTCATCAGCGTATACGTTGATCAACCTCATGGCTTGTCTCATGCCGCGTCCATGCCTCCCTGATGGCACGTCCATAATGCGTTGAATAATAGATGGAGGTGAATTTTGCTGAACGAGCAGAGCGAGTTCGCAAAATTCACGCTAGAGCAGACTAATGCCTCAACTGATGTACAATCTCCTTGATCGTCTTCTTCCAGTTTCTTCCCTGCACGATGGTTTTTCGCGCGGCGAGCCCTATGGCGTGTCTTAATTTTTTGTCTTTAAGGAGTATGGTCAGTCGTTCAGCAAGTGCTTTGCTGTCTTTGCGGGGGAAGATGAACCCGTTCTCTGCATCCTTCACGTATTCTCGTATCGACCCGACAGGCGTGACGACGACAGGCAGTCCGCACGCCATTGCTTCCATGGTGACCAGAGAGCTTGTTTCAGTGAGGGATGGCAGGACAAACACGTCCATGGCGTGGTAATAAGGAAGTACGTTGTCTACAAATCCTGTCACCGTGACTCCTTTTTGTTTGCACTCTTCTACTTCCAAGCCTTCTCCTACGATGAGTAATCGAACTCGCCTGAATTTTTTTTTCACTTCTTGATATGCATTGCACAGGGTGGGCACGTCTTTTTCGCGTCCAAGCCGTCCGCAGAAGCCGATGACTGCTGTTGTTGGAGGGATGCCAAGGACTGATTTGGCGCGTCCCCTGTTGGCAGATGGAAAGAATCTTTTCACATTAACGCCGAGAGGAACAACAATTTTTGTTGTGGTGATGCCGTTGCCGGCAAGCAGATCTTCTACTCCGCGGGAGGGGACGAGAAGTGTGGTGCACTTGTTGTACAGCCACCGGGCGAGCAATTTTACGCCTCGCAGTACAAGACTTTTGCAGTATTCAACGCTTTTTGATGCCAACTGCCATTCTATGCTGTGAACATATGAAAATATTTTCCTGCCGCACGAACGTGCCGCGAGTATTGCGCAAAATCCGATTGGTCCGATGGTTTGGTTGAAAATGACATCCGCGTCTCTGATGTACTTTTTGATTGTCCAGTATTTTGGGACTGCGAAGCGGATGTCGCCGAACTGCCACGGGAGAAGGGGAAGGCGGATGACTTTGATGCCGGAGATTTTATGCCTGTGGCCTATGAAGTCCGGAGCGATGACGGTGATGTCAAATCGTTTCTTTAGCTCTTCGATGGAATTGACGAGAAAGCGTGCGACTCCGTCCCAGCGTGGGGGAAAGCAGTCAGTCGTGATGAGAAGTTTGGGTTTCATGGAACAACCTTGTGAAAGATTTCTGCGTAGGAGTATCCTGTTTTGAATCCGTACCATTTGGCTTTCAGCCAGATGTTCCAGAAGAGTGCGCCAATGGCGAGCTTTTGGCTGTTGTGCGCCAGGATTGCTTTGATTTTTGTTTCAAAAGTGTTCGTGATGTCAACGATGAGTTTGGGAACGTTGCGTTTCCGGATTCTGAGCGGGTTCCAGATTTCAAAGGAGTAGACTGGGCACGTTATTTTCTTTTGTTTCATGAGGGTAGAAACAAGGGAATACACTGCGCGGTGGTCAGGGTGCGGGTCGTCAAGGGAGTGGGTGAAGATCATTTCTGGCTTTTCAGTTGCCACAATGGTTGCCAATTTCCTGTACGTGTTTTTCGCTTTGAAGTCCTCGAGAAATTTGGACTCCCGAATGCCGAGATAAGCAACGCCGCTTCCTCCCAGTAGCTTGTCAGATTTTAGGCTCTCTTTGACGCGCGTTCGTATGATGACTTCTGGCTTAAAGTGAGGGTGGCTGCCTTCGCCAAAGGAGCATATGATGGTGCGTACCTTTTTTCCGCTCTGCGCGTATTTTGCAAGGGTTCCGCCTGCTCCGATGACAGGATCGTCGTTGTGCGCTCCAATGGCGAGAATAGTGCATGGCATGACTGTACAAGAGAGTTGTCCTTTAAATAGTTATATTTGAAGAGTCACGCTCAAAAGCTGCGCATTTGAGCAATTATCGTTTCCATGGAAGTTTTCAACGCAAGCAAATGCCATTGGACGTCACTTACCTTTTCTCGGCTCAACAATTTCCTCATTTCTTCCAAACAATTGGCAATGCCCTTAGCTCTTTGTTTCGGAAGTTGACTGCGAGCCGCCTCGAGTGCATTATTTGCGGCAGTTATTGTAACAAGCGTGCGCAATGCCTCTCTTGCAACGTCATAACCCGTCGACTTTTCGCGCATCAAAGCTGCGTACGTAGCAAGCTGCTTTTTAACAGTTTGAACTGCATTGTACAGCTCGTTAAATTGCGATGTCATGAGACGAGAAATCAATGTTGATTATATAAAAGTATCGTTGGTGGGTACGTGTTTAGCTTCTGTCTTCGTTCGCTCACCGCAAGGC
>JACQMZ010000015.1 GCA_016203345.1 Candidatus Woesearchaeota archaeon
AGGATTGGATTGACGAAGAAGACCTGCTGGACGAGCAGTCGAAAAGGAACGCAAGAATTCTGGTTCAACAGAGGTGTGGACCAGGCATCTGTTGAAAACTGGGACGGAGACGACTAGCATGGAAAAAGTATTCATTCAAGACATCGAAGAACTTCGCGAAAAACTCTCGCAACTCAAAACCAAAAAATAATATTTTGCATAGTCTTCACTCACTTAACAGACAGTCCGTCAGCCCGCAAGGGCTGGCGGACACTTTTTTTTCAGATCACGCCTTCTACTGAAGCCGTGTCACGGATTTTGAGCAACGACAACATCTTCAGGCATAGGGTGATCTTCAGGCATAGGGTGAATTTTCGCCCTCTCATAAAGATCAGACACAAACTGCAAATGCCCACGGCCGTGACGCAAACCATCCTCATACCCCCTGGTGGGAATAAGCGAATAACGATCATATGGCTTGTTGGTTACACTGTTTAGATAGCGCAGAAGAGATGGCAAATCCCTGCAGGCGCCTTCAATAAGGCATTCCCTTGCATAAATGCTAATGCAACCATACGTGTTGTTGCCCGCGTCGTAAATGCTCACCACATGCCCTGGCTCATCTGGCCGCAAGAGCCGAAGAATCCTAAACCTATACCCATCATCAGCCAATAAGCTGGGACCACACACCGCCCCATCCTCACAGTCTCCTCTTCTTCGTTCATGAGTTTCCCTCAGAGAAGCAATGTATTGATCCACCCCGTAATTTTCCAGATCTAACTTGTACTCTAAATACTTTGTTGTGTACAACACGGTAAGCCGAGGAGTGTTGATTGATGAGATCACTTCAAAATACGACATCTGCTTGATTTGCTCATCGAAATTCTCAGGAGTCAGTTCCACACGCCGCGCCTGCTCGAGACGATTGCGGCCAGCGGCGTAATCCTCCGGGTGGTATCTGATTGCACTACACCCGAGCCCAAAAACCAGCGCGCCAATGCCAACAATTCTATGATACCACTTCATGCACGTATCTGACACGACACAAGATATATACGTTGCGTGTGGATATCACACACGTCACTCAAACGTCACTCAAGCTGATGAATCGCCCCAAAAGCAAGAAGTTCCTGAGCCTTTTCATCCACCACAAACACTTGAAACTCTGAAATATCGCGCTGGAGAAACGGGCTGAGCAGTTCTGACCTGAGAACATCTGTTCCTTCAGTTGCCAGATTACAAGACGGCTGAACGATCAACACACTCCTCTTCCACTTACCCACCAGAAAACATTTGTATTTTTCAGCCCGCACACCAGACCGCAAAGTCACTGCCGGATGCTCATGACCGATGATGATGATTTTTGGTTTGGGGCTTGTCACAGGCAGTTCATCGCCGTGAGCAACCAAAATGTCACCCAACCACAACTCCTTTTCCACACGCACATTCCTCCTGCTCGCGATGGCGCCCAAAAACACATCGTGATTTCCCTTCACGATCACAATCTCCCCGCAGTGCCTGCTGAGGAAATCAATAAAACGCAACGTGTCACGCCACTCCTGCTTCATCACGGTTCCAAACTCGTGCTTGAAATCACCGTTAATGACGACTCTCTTTGGCTTTAGTTTAACAAGGACAGGTTCAATTCTTTTCATGAGATCTTTGCACAAAAAACGCGGAACCAACACGCCCTCAAACTTCAACGCCTCCTCATATCCTAAATGCAAGTCTGCAATAATGGCAGTCTTGAAGCTTTCAAGAAACAGTACAAGGTCATGAGCGGAAATGCCGGGAGTAAGCTGCATACACCGAAAAAATCAGAGAAGTATAAATAGGTTTTAATTCAAACGCTCCCTGATATGACTGTCGTACTCATTACAGGTTCGTCCTGCACGGGAAAAACCACGCTCGGCAAGTGGTTAAGCGAACACCTGAACATACCATTGATCAGCAAGGATTCGTACAAAGAGTTAGTATTTGACCATCTCGGATGGAGTGACAGGGAATGGTCCAAGAAAGTCGGCGCACTAGGGTTTGACCTCTTGTATGGCGAAGCCGAAAAACTCATCATGTGCGGATATTCCTTCATTGCAGAAGGCAATTTCAGACCCGACAAGCACAGTCACCACTGGACTGCCTTGCAAAAAACATATCACGTAAGTATTGTACAGGTACTGTGTCACGCGCACGGAGACGTACTGGTGGAACGATTTCGCCAGCGCGTCACCAACGGAGAACGTCACCCTGGACACGTAGACCACATCACGATTGAAGAGCTCACACGTGAATTGCACCAAGGAAAATATTGTCCCTTATCTGTTGAAGGAAGAGTTATAGAAGTCAACACCACAAAGTTTAGTGACGTCAAGTATGATCAGATTCTTCAACAAATCAAAGAAGAAATAGAAAAAAGAAATGATGGGAGAATTACTCCACAACAATAGTGCCCTTCATGCCTGGATGGAACTCGCAAATGTACGTGTACGTTCCTGGCTTTGAAAGCGTCACTGTCTTGCTCTGCCCCTTCACAAGCTTGCCAGTGTCAAACTTTTCAGGACCAGACGTCATGGTTGCCGTGTGAGGCGCGCCATCTGCGTTCGTAAACGTCACCGAATCCCCAGCTTTAACAGTAAGCGTGTTTGGACTAAACTTGAACTCCTTCATGTCCACCTTGTGCTCTTCAGCAGAAGCGGCAGGTTCAGGAACAGCTGGCTCTGCAGGTTCAGGAGTAACTGGCTCTGGAGCAGAAACAGGTGCTGCAGGCTCAACCGGTTCAGGAGCAGGCGCTGGTTCTGGCGCAGGCGGTGCCGCAGGCTCAGATACGGGAGCCGGAGCTGCTGGCTGCGTTGTCGGATAGCACGCCACAGCAACAATCAATAAAGCCAACAATGATAGTATTTTCTTCATAGTTTATCCTCCAAAAGTTTTTCAACTGCTCTGTTTAGAGCGTATATAAAGTTTGCCGTATCAGTATTTCCGAGTTCACTTCGTTCACACGGAAATACTGTAATTGAAATGTGATTTTGCTCTGAACTCTTCACTACGATAATTTACATCTGCACCTATATGATTTTTAAACCACGCCCTGTTTCTTCCGTCCATGCTCGCCAAATTAAAAGACGTCATTGCCGCGTCTGACAAACTGCAAGAGTTGGTTAAAACCGTTGATGCCCAATCGCAAAAGCTGGCTGACCTTCAGCGTACCATCACTACATTGCACGAATCAGTCTCTGCCCTTGCAATCTCACACTCGCAAGCATTGACCAATGTGAATACTACACTGACAGAGACACGAACCCACATCGACGGGATTGAGACTGCGCGAAAAAAGCTTGATGACGAAATCTTCCAATTCCGCACGCTCAAAGGACACCTCCAAAGCAAACTCGTCGAAAGGTTTGACAATGAACTCAAGCAAGAACTCAAAAGAAACACTGAAGACCTTCAAACACACAAAGACGAATACAACAAGCTCAAAGCAGACATCCACACCTTCACCAACACACTCGCACGCACGGCAGACGAAATCCAAAAATGGCTTACCCTCTCCCAACAAATCAAGGCAAAAGACTTTGAATTCTCGAAGTCTGCCAATCACGTAGCAGAACTTGGCGCAGAAAAAAAAGCACTGCTCGAAAAAGTAGACATGCTCGAACGGCTTGTCGGCAAAATACGAAGGTCTACTCAGGCAAGATAAGCCACGGCATGTCCTTCAAATGGTCCAAGTCATCCATAGTGGGGTGCGGAAACCGGGTAGCGAGACCTTCATGAATCGTACTGCTTACCCCAAGCTCGCTGCGGGGCCTCTGCTGTAAAGAAGCCCATTGCTCTGGGTTCACCACCGCGCACACCTTGTCGCAAAAATTATCCCTCCCGAAGACATGCAAAATCAGCAAGTCAGACGCTGTGCCAATATTGCCAGACGAATGGTAAGAAAAGCAAACCACTCCGTCTGCAGTCGCGCCTCTTAGCAATCTGTACGGGACATTGGAAGATCCAGACACAGGCAACAGCGACGCTAAATTCTTGCACGTAGCGCCATGAGCACACTCATACAAACCACGCCAAGTAATCCAATCACGATCAGTATTCTCCGCATCTGTCCTGAACACGTACTTTCGCTCTTCAACAGGAATCAAGCGCAACGGAAAATCCGCCTGCTTGAGAAAATGAGTATCAACATGCTGTGCATTCAAAGGAGGAATTGCGTACGGACCATGAAGCCGCTTGCGTGTGCGCTCCACACCAGGACTGCTCAACATATCAGTCTCAGTCACAAAATACAAGAGCCGATACTCAACCAGCCCAGACTGAAACACCCTGACAATTTTTTGACAATCATCTTTCGTGACAAACAAGCCCTCTCTGCCCGCATACGCAGAAGACTCGATGTCTGCCACAACGTCGTCAATTCTCCACACCCTTGGAAAATCATCTGCCTTATGCATGCACTTGCACAAATGGACATACAATTATAAAGGTGAGGAATTTTGTACCTGTTTAGCTATTCTGTGGGTACGAATTTTCCGAATTCGCCGCTCTTGCGGCTCATTCAGGAAAATTCACAATATTCTTGGTGAATCACTTCGGGAGCAATATGACTACGGCAAGATAAGGTAATAACGTAGTAAAACTCAAGTACGTGTTTAGCTTCTGTTATTTTTTTGCTGACAGTCGGGGTTTTCGAGAACACGAATTTTGCGAATTCGCGCCTGCGGGCGCTCATTCAGCAAAAATGAAATAAGGGGCTCCAGCGGCCCCTTATAATCCCCAGCAACCTTACGCAGCGCTTCTCGTCAAGCC
>JACQMZ010000017.1 GCA_016203345.1 Candidatus Woesearchaeota archaeon
AGATTTGCTATACTGCCAAAGTGCACAAAATTTCCATTAGTAATGCACTTTGGTATTACTCCGTTATTGAGTTTTACTACGTTATTGCCTTATCTTGCCGTAGTCATATTCTCCCGAAGTGATTCACCAAGAATATTGTGAATTTTGCTGAACGACCGAGCGCAAGCGAGGGAGTTCGCAAAATTCGTACTCACAGAACAGCCAAACAGGTACTCTGAAAGGAAGGTTTTTAAGCAGTCCTCGAAAGCTGATGGTATGACTGACAAGGCAGATGACGACGCGTTAACGATTGATTTCTCTGGAGTCAAGAAGTTTTTCGGTTCTCTTGCTGACAAGGTAAAAAAGCCAAAGAAGGAAGAATCTGATGATGAATTGTCTTTGGATTGGGGTCGAGCGTTCGCGTTTTGCAGGAATCATCCAGTAATGATCTTGCTTGTCGTAATCACAATCCTGCAATTCGTGCCGAATGCAGGATTTCTGCCATGGGGCGGATTGTGGATGCGGTTGATGGCGCAGGATTTGCCGATCGTGCAGGATTGGGCGACGAATTCTGTGTACAATTATTATCGGAATCAGATTTCAGGAGCGATTAGCCAACAATATCCTAATCTGCCTGACGCTAACAAAGCGAAACTCATTGATGAGCAGTTGAGCCGTTTGTTGAAAGGGCAGGAGAACGAGGTTCGCACTCAGATCGAGGGCACGGCGAATTATTTGAAAGGATATTTTCAGTACGAGGCAAATGGGCGCACGTTCACGTACATGCCTGATATTGATCCGTATTTTTATTTGAGGCGGACTGAGCGGCTCTTGAGCGAAGGAGATATTGCCGACCGGAATCCAGAGGGTGGCTTGTGGGACTATCAACAGCTGGCTCCAGATGGCGTGCGCGTCGACAAGGAATTGCATTACTACTCTCTTGCCATCCTGCACAAAATCATGGCATTGATAAGTCCAGGGATTACCCCGATGCAAAGCGTGACATACCTGCCTATTGTTCTCGTTACGGCAAGTGTTGTACTGGCGTTTCTCGTCGGCAATCGCCTGGCAGGCCCTGTTGCCGGAATATTTTCTGCGACGATGCTGTCCATTAACAGCGCAGGTGTTGGACGTACGGTGTGGGGGCACGCAGACACTGACGGGTATAACTTGCTGTTTCCTTTGCTGATCGTGTATTTGTTGATTGAGTATTTTGAAGCGCCGACTGTGAAGAAAAAAGTGTTCTGGATGGGCTTGGTTGGTTTTGGAATTGGGCTTTATGCGTTTTCATGGTCTGGCTATTGGTATATGTTTGATTTCATTCTTGCCGCGCTTGGATTGTACCTCGCATACGTCGCAGTGAATGCTTTTCGGGAAAAACGCAGCATGCACGCGGTGTGGGGTGCAGTGCAACCTGTTGCTGCCTCGATTGGCTTGTATATAGGGTCTTCATGGGTGTTTGTGCGCTTGTTTACAAATGTCCCATTTTTCTTGACGTTTCTGTCTCCTTTTCGGTTTACGACCATTAAGAGTGCGGCCCATGCTGACTTGTGGCCCAACGTGTACACCACAGTTGCCGAACTCAACCCAATAAATGTCGAAGGAATCATCAACGTGGTAGGTGGACGATTGCTATTTGGGCTTGCAATCCTAGGCATAATTCTGCTGGCGATGCGACGGCACAAACAGCCGCATTACGTGCAGTATACGTTTCTTCTCACCATTTGGTTTCTGAGCACCATGTATGCGAGCACAAAAGGCATTCGATTCACCTTGTTGCTTGTTCCTGCGTTTGCAATCGCGTTTGGCGTGTGCGCTGGGCTCGCGTTGTCAATTATCAAGACGTATGCGAGAAAGCACATCAGTCTTCCTAACTTTATCACGATTCCATTAGTGATGGCGCTCTTCGTGATGGCACTTTTGTATTCTGAACAAGTGCAGGGAAGTTATGGTCAGGCAAGAAACAGCATTCCCATTGTCGATGACGCGTGGTACAACGCGTTGACTGCGATTCGTGACAAGTCTCCAGAGAATGCTATCGTAAACTCTTGGTGGGATTTTGGCCATCACTTCAAGTATTTCACCAAGCGGGGAGTGACATTTGATGGAGGAACGCAAAATTCGCCAATGGCACACTGGATCGGACGCGTCTTGCTGACAGAAAACGAGGACGAGGCAGTGGGCATTTTGCGGATGCTGGACTGCGGCAGCCATCTCAAGGCGTGGAATGCATTGTATCCTCAAACGAATAATGACACCGTGCGGGCAGTGCGGACTCTCTACAAGATTTTTCCCGTGCATGACAAGGCGCGCGCGCGGGACATTCTTGTGAACGAACAAATCGAAAATCCTGATGCGGTATTGGACGGCACTCATTGCACTACTCCGCCGGAGAACTATCTGATCGTGTCTGAAGATATGATTGGCAAGAGCGGTGTGTGGTCGCATTTTGGAAGTTGGAATTTTGAACGGGCATACGTGTGGCTTGTGTTGAGGCAAAAGCCGCGGGAAGAGGCAGTGCAGTACATGATGGACAATTTCAATTATACAAAACAGTTTGCAGAACAAGTGTATTATGACGTGAAAGCACTGCCTGACGAGAATGCGGCAAATCAGTGGATTTCTCCATGGCCCGGGTACGCGTCTGGTGTGGCAGGGTGTGATTTTAAAGGACCTCAAAAAATCGAGTGCGGCAATGGCGTGCAGGCAGATCTTCAAAGAATGGACGCGCGGGTTGTTGCGCAAGGCAATACAGGCATTCCAAAGTATTTGGTGTACATCAATGAAACTACCAAGGCAGTGCAGAAAGCAGAGTACAACAATTCAAATATGAATATTGCAGTGATTCTCATCCCGCGTGGCAACGGGTATGCTGCCGTATTGTCCAGCCCTGAGCTGGCGGCAAGCATGTTCACGCGGCTGTTTTTCATGGAAGGTAACGGCCTCAGATATTTTGAACCACTCACCAGCCAGCACCAAATAACTGGCGGAGACATACGAGTGTACAAGACAGACTGGACTGCAAAAGAGCCGATTGTGATAAGTGCTTTAAAACCAAAAACCACGGTAAACGCAGGCGATAGAGTGTCCATAAACTACATCGGATTCCTCCAGAATGGAACAGTGTTTGATGCGAGCGTGTTCAATTGGACAACGCTGAAAGTAAGTGCAAAAAGCGATTTCAGCCGCCTGAAGACTGCGCCAATGACGTACATTGCGGGCGCTGGACAGACGATCAAAGGGTTTGATGACGCAGTCATTGGCATGAATGTCAGCGAAGTCAAGACGTTTAATGTCACGCCAGAACAAGGATATGGCACAGACCCAACAAAACATCCGCTTGCAAACCAGACGTTGTTTTTCAAAGTGAAAGTGGAAGAAATACGGTAACGCGACGTTTGCGAATTCGCTGCGCTCATTCAGCAAACGTCGGGCGAGACTACATTTTGTGAAGAATCAACATCGCATCTCCAAAACTGTAAAACCTGTATTTTTCCTTAATGTCCGTGTGATACGCTTCCATAATTCTTTTGCTTGAAAGAAACGCAGACACAAGAATAAGCAATGTTGATTTTGGCAGATGAAAATTCGTTATAAGTCCTGCATGGTCAAGCTTCCAGTCATAGCCAGGATGAATGAAAATGTTAGTCTCGCCAGTCGACGTTTGCACTTTGCCGTTCTGCGTCGCCGACTCGAGCGCCCTGATCGTGGTGGTTCCCACAACAAAAAGCCTTCCTTGGCGGGTATTGATCACGTCAGCAGTGTTTTGCGGAATCGAAAACCACTCGCTGTGCATGTAATGATCTTTCACGTTTTCAGTTTTCACAGGCAGGAACGTGCCAGCACCAACATGCAACGTCACTTCCACAACGCTGACGCCACGCGCTTTGATAGTTTCCAATATTTCCGGCGTGAAATGAAGTCCTGCAGTTGGTGCTGCAACAGAACCTTCTTTGGCTGCATAGACCGTATTGTATCTTTCGAGCGGTGCTGGAGACTTAATGTATGGCGGCAGTGGCGTGTGCCCCAGTCGCGCCAAGTATGGCGTGATGTCTTCGGAAAATGTTATGGTGCAGGGATTGCCTTGGCTCACTGTTCCCTGAACCGTGTCAAATGCTACTTTTGTCGCGCGCCCTTTGACAAGGCACTCCCACGTCAGGGTGTTTTTTTGTTTGAGCAGCATCACTTCCACAACACCCCCTGTTTCTTTTTTGCCAAAGAGTCGCGCAGGCATGACTTTTGAATCATTGACAACCAAAACATCTCCTCGCTGAAAATAATTCACAATGTCTCGGAAACTTCTATGTTCTAACGTATTGTCACTAAGCACGAGAAGGCGCGACTGGTCGCGTTGCGGG
>JACQMZ010000004.1 GCA_016203345.1 Candidatus Woesearchaeota archaeon
AACGACCGAGCGCAAGCGAGGGAGTTCGCAAACGTCGGAAATTTTCAATCTACTATACTAATAGTGAAAATTTCTGAGCGTCTCAAAAACCACCATCACGGGAATTCGGTCCAAAAAGCATCGGTGGCAATATTGGATTGGTGGTTTTCGAGAATTCAAAGCAAGAGCAGCATTTATAAGATGTGGCAAGTTTAAACACTCATGCTTCGCCAGCCTATTATTACTATCATGGGCCATGTGGATCATGGCAAGACGAGTTTGCTTGACGCGATTAGGGGGAGCGCTATTGCGTCGAGAGAGGCAGGAGGGATTACGCAGGCGATTGGCGCGTCAATTCTTCCAATGTCAACATTGCAGGCAGTGTGTGGTGAGTTGTTGCAGAAGATGAATCTGAAACTTTCCTTTCCTGGGCTGTTGTTTATTGATACTCCTGGTCATGCCGCGTTTGTTCATCACCGCAAGGTTGGGGGGGATCTGGCGGACATTGCGGTGCTGGTGATTGACGTGCATGAGGGGATCATGCCGCAGACAGTCGAGTGCTTGAATATTTTGAGGTCGTGCAAGACGCCGTTCATTATTGCCGCAAACAAGATTGATTCGATTGAGGGTTGGCGGCCCAGGAGCCAGCAGTTGATTGCGTCCATGACCTCGCAGGAGCCTGATGTTGTTCAGCGCTTTGATACGAAGGTGTATGACTTGGTGGCAAAGCTGTATGATCACAAGTTTGAGGCTGAGCGTTTTGACAGAGTATCTGATTATGCAAGGCAGATTGCGATTGTGCCGGTGAGCGCGAAGACGCGTGAGGGCATTCCTGAGTTGTTGATGGTGTTGTGCGGCCTGACGCAGAAGTTTCTTGAAAAGAACATTCAATGCGATCCCACAGGTTTGGCTACTGGCACAGTGCTTGAAGTTAAGGAAGAGAAGGGTGTGGGGAGTGTTCTGGACGTTATCCTATTTGATGGCGTGATCCGCACGAATGATACCATAGTCGTTGCTGGCCCTGACGGGCCGATCGTGTCTAAGGTCAAAGTTCTGCTTGAGCCCGAACCGTTGCAGGAGATGCGGAAGTCAAAATTCAGGCCGGTGAAGGAAGTGTGTGCGGCAAGCGGTCTTCGTGTGGGAGGGTCTGGGTTGGAAAATGTCATTCCAGGCACGCCGCTGTTCACCGCTGCGCCTGATACGCTTGAAGAAAAGAAGTGCGCTGTACAAAAAGAATTGCAAGTGGTGACAGAACAACTGGACAAGGATGGCGTGATCGTCAAGGCAGATACGTTGGGCAGTTTGGAGGCATTGCGGATTTTGCTGAGGGAGAAAAAAATTCCTGTTGTTCGCGCAAGTATTGGAATGATTACAAAGAAGGACGTATCTGATGCCGAAGCGAGCAAGGGGAAGAATCCGTTGCATGGAGTGGTTCTTGGCTTTAATATTCCTCCGATTACATCCGAGAGCGTAAAAGTGATCGTGCATAATGTCATCTATCAAGTGATTGAAGAGTATGAAAAGTGGGTGGAGGAGCAGACGCGTGTGGTGGAGAGTGGTGAACTGGCGTCTTTGCCCAAGCCGTGCAAGATCCAGCTCCTTACAGGGTATGTGTTCCGGCAAAGCAATCCTGCAATTGTTGGCGTTGAAGTCCAGCTCGGCACGTTGAAAACCGGAACGTCATTGATGAAAGTGAATGGAGAGCCGATGACTGGCGTGAAAGCAATTGAGAAGGAGCAAAAGACTGTGAGCGAGCTTCTGCGGAACGATCGCGCGGCAGTCTCATTTCCCGGTCTTGTTTTGGGACGAAACGTCAAGGAAGGTGAAATATTGTACACCGTGATTTCTGAGGACCAGTTTCGCAAATTCAAGGACTTCAAACAACTGTTGAAGGAAGATGAGAAGCAGGTGTTGAAGGAAATTGCGGACATAATGAGGAAAGCGAATCCGGTGTGGGGAATATAAATTGTGAGCACACACAGAGACTACCCATCGCTTTTTCTCATAACCCAAAATTCCTGAACGAGCTGTGCGAGTTCGGAATTTTGTTCAGGTGTGTTCTTCTTCCATGCCATGACTAATGGGGTGCGCCACCATAAGCCGTCGTATTTTGGGAACAAAATTCAGTACTTTTCCTTCTTTGATTTTGCCGCATCCGGCGAAGTCATTGTCGTGCTTGAGGAGCACAAGCCCTTGTTCCTTCCATCGCGATGTGAGTTCTTCTCCTCTGAGCCAGGCGAGCAGTTCATCGTCACTGATGGTTATGATGTTTTTTGATGCGAGCGGTCCGAACAGTTGGCTTCCATCGAGGCTGAGTCGTAATTCTCCGTTTTTCCATTCTCCGATGTACAGTCCTGCCGCGTTTACGCGCAGTTCGCGCAGATCGATGTGTTCAATATCGCGTGAGATGACAAAGAGGCGTTCTTTGGCCGTGTACCATCCCCAGTCAAATTTGTGATCAACGCCGTACCAGTCGCGCAGAAACGCCATGATCGGCTTGAGATCTTTGGAGGAGAGGAAGTCGATGTTCTGCTTCATGGCAAAGAAAGTGCCTTGTAAGTTATTAAGGGTTGCGGTGCAAGTTTTTTAAGCAGCCCGCCGAAATCGTCAGTATGGCTTTGGATGACATTGTGAAGAATTTTGCACGTGGTACTTGCTGGAAAATAAATCTGTGCGCGAAGCGTTTGGCACCAGGTGCTGGAACTTGTATGCTCACGCGCGCCGACACATAGGTCCCGATGGGATGAAGGCTCTGGTGCGTCGAGCTGCCGTTATTCGTCCTGAAATAAGGAAGTATTGGTCGTACACGCCTATGCCGTCCAAGCGTCATCTCCTACAAAGTGAAGATTCCGTATGATTTTTCCCTTGGCAAGCGCGGTTGCTTCTGTGCCGCTCACGAGCATGCGTCCTACGGCAATGGGTTTTTTGTGGGTCTGGTCTACTATAGCGACGATCTCGTCCTTCTGGATGTCTGTGTCGAATGCTGTGATGCCCGGCCTCATGACGTCTGCTCCTGAGCACACAAACTGTACTGCGCCTGAGTCAACAGTGACTGTTTTGAGAAAATTGTGTTGTTGAAGGAGTTTCAGGCAGGGAATCCAGAGATCGTCCTGTTTCAGAAATGCGACAATTCCGTCAACGTACACGTAGTGATCGTCGGCAATTTCTACCCGTTTTTTTCTGAAAAAGTTTTCAAGTTTGTATTTGTCGTGCACAATCCTGTCCAGTGCTTCAACTTCATCTTTTCTAAGCTGTTTCTTTGACATGATTTTCTCGAGTTCTTCAAATTCTAGGAATCGCACTGTTCAACCAGAATTTCAATCTTCTGGTCAGAATTCTGTAATTTCCTCACCAGCTCACGATTTACCATTACCGCGCCCTTGTCTGCGTTGATGCCAAGCGTACGTGGCGTTGCGGCACCACTCATCCGGATCACTATTTCTGCCTGATCACTGAATGCTGGGTTTGGATCGCACACGATCACATCTTTAAGATCCTCGACGCTAATCGTCACTTTCAATTTTTTCTTGCTTGCAGCAGCTGACACTGCCAACTCGCGCAGCTGTTTTGAGTCAAATCGCGCATTGCACGCCATGATGCAGTCTCCGTGGAGTGACACGTCATCAGCAGTAGTAAACTCCATCGTGGTTAAATGCCGCGCAGTGATGTTATGATGTCCGTAGCCGTTTATGATCATTTTAAACCTGATTTTTCCGAATGAGCGAGCCAGAGCGAGCGAAATTCAGAAAAATCATTGGACGTGTATCTCCAAGATATCTCCGTCCTGTAGCTGTTTGTCCAGTAATACAAATTGCTGTCCTGGGAACTTGGCGGATTTTCCCCAAACGCGGCAGAACCTGAATTTTTTGACAAAGTCGCGGTGTATCCTGTTGCAGATGTCGCGGACTACAGTTCCTTCGCGGACGATCATGGGTTCGTCAAGATCTGCTTTTTTGTTGACTTCCTTGAGGTAAATGCGCATGAATTTGAGGCGGGTGAATATTTCTTCTTTGAGTTCTTCCATGTTTAACCCTGTTTGAGCGCTGACGAGGAGGTCTGGCCTGATTGTTTTCTCGATGTGGGACTGCTGTTCTTGATTGACAAGATCGATTTTGGAGACGAC
Organism: Candidatus Woesearchaeota archaeon; assembly: GCA_016203345.1. Lineage (GTDB taxonomy): Archaea > Nanobdellota > Nanobdellia > Woesearchaeales > ARS49 > JACQIC01. Next base: position 4,103 of record JACQMZ010000004.1, read on the forward strand.
AACGACTCCTGGCACGTATTTTCGGTTTCCTTCTATCGCGTCGATGAACTGGTCGATGTCAACGTCTGATCGTAATACAACGTCTGCGTTGTTGATGCGTAACTCCCTGAGGATGCCTGCGATGGTTTCTTTGGTGATTTTGGTGAGCCTGACTGTTGACGTGATGGACAGTCCTCCTCTTTCCTTCTTGGCGATTTTCACGTCTGGCGGGTTTTGATTCACGCGGACGTTGACGTCAAAGAGTTCTTTTTTGAGGGCGTCAAATTGTTCTGGATTAAGCGCGTCTATGACGAAGAGCACGAGGTCGCAGTTGCGCACCATGGCGAGTACTTCTGTTCCCCGTCCTCTGCCTGCTGCCGCCCCTGAAATGATGCCGGGAACATCCAGGATTTGGATTTTTGCTTTGTTGTACTCGAGCAGGCCGGGAATGACGGTGAGCGTGGTGAACGCGTATGCGGCGACTTCGGATTTTGCGTTGGTCAGCTTGTTCAAGAGGGTGCTTTTTCCTACTGAGGGGAAACCGATGAGGATAACTGTGGCATCGCCTGTTTTTTTGACTGCAAACCCGTGCCCGCCTCCTTTTTTTCTGGATTCTTTTTCGAGTTTTTCACGCAGTCGGGCTATTTGCGCTTTCATGACGCCAAAGCCGTGTTCTGTGTGCTTGTTGTACTGGGCCTTGCTCATGAAGGCTTCCATTTCTGCTATTTTTTCTTGCGGTTTCATGCTCTTTTTTTCCACCTGGATGTAGCAGTATACATTTAAAAAGGTGTGTCTTCATAAGTGAAGTATGGCAGTGTATGACTTCGTGTTTGCTGGAATGGCGTGGTTCATTGAAACCATTGGTGTAGCGATCATTTCCCTTTTCTTGGGTTTTATTCTGGCGAATGGCGCTGCCCGGCTGGCACAGGAGGTTTTTGCTCATGCGGAAGTAAATCGTCTGCTGAGAAAGACTGGCGTCATGGCTGATGTTGAGCAGTTTCTGGTGCGCCTGGTCAGGATCAGCGCGTATGCAGTGACGTGTCTTCTGGTGTTGTGGCATTTGGGCATGTTGTGGTATGTCACCGTGGCGGTTCTTGGGCTGCTGATCGTGTTTTGTGTTGCAGAAATACTCATTAACTTGCTTGATATTCTTCCAAATGTGTTGTTCGGCTTGTTGGTTATGCGCAGGCGCCGGTACGTTGCTGGTCAAGAGGTGCGCGTGGATGGCGTGGCTGGGCGTGTTCGAAACGTGTACTTGACAGAACTGACGGTAAGCACGCCAAACGGCGACATGATCTCAGTGCCGTATTGGTATTTGTATCGACAGAAGTGAAAATCGCAGAGCGGAAAACTCTATTCGTACTTGTTTAGCTCTCCTGTGAGTACG
>JACQMZ010000016.1 GCA_016203345.1 Candidatus Woesearchaeota archaeon
AGTGTATGCTGCAGGAATTTACTTGGGCGCCCATGTGCTCAGTGGTGACGGTCATTTCAGGCATCTGCCGGAAGTGGAGTTTCTAGAATAAATCGCGGTTCCTAATCTTTATAAGCCCGCTAATTTCTGTGCCTGTATGCACGACAAGTATGAGCAAATCCCTTGCAACATTTGCGGCAGTCTTGACTTTACGGTTATTTATCCGTCCCTTCCGGTGGAGAATGATGATCCGGTGAAGCGTTTCAAGAGTTCTGGCGACGAGCCGAGCAGGGATCAGACGGTGAAATGTGCGTCATGCAGTCTTGTGTATGTCAATCCGCGGCTGAAGCCAGAGCACATCGTTGGCGGTTATACTGAGGGGTCTGATGAGCGGTTTGTGTCGCAGGCAAAGGGCAGAGAGCTGACGTTTAACAGGCAGCTTGAATTTATCGAGAAGAATTTTCCAAGCAGGGGAAGGATTCTTGATATTGGTACGGCTGGCGGTAGTTTTCTTGGTGTGGCAAAGCGGCGCGGTTGGGACGTGACAGGAATTGAGCCAAACAAGTGGTTGTGCGAGTGGGGGCGGAAGAATTATGGGATTGATGTCAAGCAGGGCACATTGTTTGATCACAAGTTTCCTGACAACAGTTTTGATTGCGTGACGTTGTTTGATGTGTTGGAGCACGTGCCAGATCCGACTAATGTATTGGCTGAGATCAGCAGGATTTTGCGGCCAGGCGGTTTGCTGGCCGTGAATTATCCTGATTTTGATTCGTTCTGGAGCAGGATGTTAAAGCGCAAGTGGGTGTTTATTCTGACTGTGCACTTGTTTTATTTCACGCCAGAAACTATAACGAGGATTCTCCAAAAGACTGGCTTTGAGCCGTTTGTGATCAAAAAGCACTGGCAGACACTGGCGTTTGGCTATCTCGCAAGCCGGTTCGAGCCGTATAGCAAACTCATTGCAAAGGTCGCAACAAAGGGTGTCAGTCTGCTCGGCATGTCTGACTGGCAGGTGCCGTACTGGTTGGGGCAGACGCTCGTGCTGGCGAAGAAAAAGTGACGATTATGCAGGTATTTCGATTTCAAGCCGATGTTTTTCCACTTCCTGCTCAATTTCTTCCATGATTTCGTCGCTCAGGAATTCAGATCCGCACTTGGTGCACACTTCACATTCCCGAATCCCAAAATCAATGCCGAAAAATTCTACTGATGTCTGGCTCTTTTTGAGCTTTCCTCCGCACCGGCAAGGATAAGGAAGGAGTTCTTCTACCATAATTTCACCGTCACTGGATATACTTTGTGGATGTTTTGCAACCCAACAAAGTACAGTGTCTCTCCGTCCGTGCAGTTCTCCACAGGCCTGAACCAGAACACAGGATCTGCTGACAGAAAGCGTACGCGAATGCACAAGACGATTTCCTCGAGTTGTTCCTGCCACAATTTAATCCCCGAAATTCCTTGAGTGAGCTTGCGAACTCAGGAATTTCGTTCGCCATCTTTAAATATCATCCATCGCTTCGAGGGGTATGCAAGTGGCTCTCATCAACCCTAACATCGTCACGCAAAAGGGTGATTTTTTCTCGTCTGGCGTGCCGTATATGCCTGTCACGCTCGCGTACCTGGCGGCGGTGTTGCGGAAAAAGGTTGACGTGCAGGTGATTGATGCGTTTGGGGAGGACCCGCACAGGATGTCGACCAGAGGAGACTATTTTGTTCAGGGTCTCTCCATTCCTGAGGTTGTGCGTGCTGTTGCGAAAAGCACAGGGCATATTTTCACGTATGCAGGCCAGGTGGTCAGCCACGTGCTGCATCTTGATATGGTCAGGGCGCTCCGCAGGGAGTTTCCGTCTGTGCCGATTACGGTGGTGGAAAACACTCAGAGTGTGGTGGCTTATGCTGTCACGCATGTGGCAGATGATTTTTTTTCTGCAGGCGCGACGTACATTATTACAGGCGAGGTGGAGCCCAGAGCAAAGCAACTGCTGGAAGGCAATAGTCCTGCAGACATTGACGGCTTGATCTGGCAGAAAGACGGCAAGGCCGTGAGAAACAAGAAAAGCTTGTACCTTGCAAATGAAGAGCTTGACCGGTTGCCTTTTCCTGCGTGGGAGATGTTTCCTGTGCAGAATTATTGGAAGCTTGGCTATGCGCATGGCCCTTTGACTGAAGAAAAATACATTAGCATTCTAACAAGCAGAGGGTGTGGGTTGTTGTGTAATTTCTGCATCGTGCCTGAGACAAATGAGGGCAGGTGGCGCGCCAGAAGTGCGAAAAGTGTTGTGGATGAAATGGAGCACTGGATAAGGATTTTTGGCGTGCACGAATTTCACTTGCAGGACTTGAATCCCACGACGTACAAGGTTCGAATTGCGGAGATGTCGAAATTGATTCTTGAGCGTGGATTAAAGGTTTCTTGGAAGTTTGTGGCTGGAACAAAGATTGAAACTATGGACAAGGAGACGTTGGCGATTGCGGCGAAGGCAGGATGCACGTATGTTTCGTTGTCGCCGGAAAGTGGGAGTCCGCGTGTTCTGAAGTTGATGAAGAAGAGTTTTGTTCACTCGTATGGCATTGAAATGGTGCGGCACATGCATTCGTTGGGCACGACAACTCAGGCGTGTTTTGTGTTGGGTTATCCTGGCGAGACTGATGAGGATCTGCAGATGTCTGCGCGCTACTGTTATGAACTTGCCAAGGCGGGCATTGACGAGCTGGCGTTGTTCATCATGACGCCAATTCCTGGCAGCGCGGCGTATGGCACGCCGGGTTTGACGAACTTCAAGAGTATTGACCAGTTGACGTTTTCGCCGTGGTGGCGTTCTGACTTTCAGAAACTGCAGCGTTTGCGCATGAAAATTTACGTCAAGTTTTTGTTTTGGAAACTGTTCTTTCACCCGCTGAAATTGTTGCGTCAGCCGTTTTATGTCCTTACTGGCCGTTTCCATACCAAAATGGAACAAGTATTGTTTCATGGCCTGAAGTTGTGGATGATGGCAAGACAGGCCGCCTCGATATAGGATCTCGTACGCTGTCCGACTGGCGCGAGAGAATTTATATATTTGTACTTGTTGAAGTGGTGTGTGGAAAAAGAGGGAGTGATTAAGTTTAGCACGCTGATACTTGATGTTCTGCGCGTGCTTCCTTCGCGTGACAGTGTCGAGTACGGCACGCCTGCCATAGTTGATGAGGTTTCCCGCTTGTTTCGCGAGAGTTCGGTGCGCGACACTGGCTTTTTTGTAATGGGCGGGCATGAATGAGTGGTTATTATGGCAGTGTTCTCAAATATTCCGGCACCAGAAGTTGTTTGTATTCTTCAAAAAGTCCTTTGCCGGACACCAGTCGCGACAGGGCTTCTGCTTCCATTTTTGCTCCGGTGAGGGCGTGGTGTGGTCGTGGTTCAGTTGGCAATCCGGCGTAATGCAGTGTTTCGTCAACAGTTGCCCGTTTAGCAACCATGTCTTCTTTGGGCACGCGGCGTTTGAGCTGGTGCCCGTAGCACAAGCTTATTATGTCGATGGCGACGCGGGCGAGCTGCCATGGTATGTTGTATTTCTTGGCGCTTTCCCGCAGGAATTTCCAGTCAAAGTCTGGGTTGCCGCCTGCAGTGACGTCCACGCCTGCCCATGTGCAGAACTCGCGCACGGCGTCTTCTAAGGATGGCTTGCGAGGATCAGTCAATGAGTCGCGCGTGAAGCCGTTGACATCCAGCGCTTGGTGATCTATTTGCGCACCCTCATATATCTGGCATTCGCGGTAGAACTGTCTGTCTGGATGGTCAAAATCAACTGCGCCAATGCTCGCAATGCTGTGCCTCTTGTAGTACGTGCCTGTTGTTTCGCAATCAATGACGAGCATGTGGTGTCGATTCTGAGAAACCCTTTTAAACATGCTGGTGAGTGCTGTGGGTATGGGAGTGTGGCGCTTTGTTTCGTGTCATCTGACGATGGCATTGCTGATTTTGGTTATGGTATTGCATTTCCTTCCGAATGCAGGTTTTCTTCCGTGGGGTGGGTTGTGGATGAGAATGCAGTCGCATTCGATGCTCCACTCGTATTACTTAGCAGAGAAGGATGTTTACAGGGAAATGGGGAACAACTGGAATCCTGATTCTCCGTTGGTGCAGGCCAAGGTTGAGCGGAGGGCAAAGCAGTATCATGATTTTTTTACGTATGACGAATTCGGTAAGAAGTATGTGTACACGTACGATATTGATTCGTTTTACTGGTTGCGGTACGCGAGAAATCTTGGGATGAAGGGCAGGTATGGTGATGTTCAGGTTGAGGGTCGTGATTTTGACAGGCTGGTGATTGCGCCTTTGGGCGTGCAGGTCGAGCATTACAGTCCTCATCCTTACGTTTTGGCGTGGATGTATAAGGTGTTGCGCGTGTTTGGTTTGCCGTTTATGGAGGCAGTGGGCCTTTTCCCAATGATTTTTGTGGCTGGTTCGATAGGTCTGGTTTTTGTGCTTGCGCGGCTTGTTCACCGTCCAGAGAGTGCTTTTTTTGCCGCGTTGTTTTTTGGCGTGTTGGGTACTGGTGTTGGCCATACGATTTGGGGGAATGTTGACACTGATGCGTACAACTTGTTCTTCCCTCTTTTGGTGGTGGTGATGTTTGCTGGCGTGCTTTTGTTCAAGGGTATCCGGCGATACGTTGCTGTTGCATTGTGCGCAGGGGTTGTTGCATTGTATTCTTTGTTTTGGATTGGTTGGTGGTTTATATTTGATGTCTTACTGGGCGCACTTGGTGGGAAGCTTCTCTATGAGCTGTACGTGTCAGTGCGTGTGCGTAAGCTGGTGCCAGAAGTGTTTGATTCGCTTTGTTTGCTTGCTTTGTTGGTCATTTTTGCGGGAGTGTTTGTGAGCCTTGTGTCCGGCCTCCAGTATTTCCTGTCTGCATTCGGCAGTCCAGTAGCCTATGCCAGGCAATTGTCTGACGTATTATATTATGACTTGTGGCCGAATGTGTATCAGACCGTGCAGGAGTTGAAGGGCGTACCGTTTAGCTTGATCATTATTGGGTCAGGAGGTTTTCTTATTTGGGCAATTTCTGTTGCAGGACTTATTCACACCGTGTGGACGCGTCGTAACGAACCGGAAGGAGTGTTGGGTGTGTTGCTCTTGTTGTGGTTGGTGGCTATGGTGTTTGCCACAACGAAAGGGTTGCGCTTTGCCTTGTTGATTTCTGCCCCGCTTTCTATTGGATTTGGGACGGGTGTCGGAAAATTGCTCAGAGTGAGACTGCCCCTTCCTCAGTGGCTTCGGTATGGCGGGGTGTGTGTTGGAGCGTTGTCGCTGATGGTGGCATCGCACCAGGTGCAGGGCTCGTTTGGCGACGTGCGGACAGAAGAGCAGTATATTAACGACGCGTGGGTTGTAGCGCTTGAGGAAGTTAAGCAAAATAGCACGGCTGATGCGATTATAACTACGTGGTGGGATTATGGGCATTTGATAAAGTATGTTGCTGACCGTCCGGTGACGTTTGATGGCGGGACTCAGCAGACGCCAATTTCGTACTGGGTTGCGCGTTTGTTGACGACACCGAGCGAAACTGAGGCATTGAACATTTTGCGAATGTTGGATTGCGGTTCAATGAACGCTTTTTACGCGATTGAAAATGCAACAAGAGATTCTTGGCGTGCATTCGAATTGCTTGACAAGGTATTGCCAATGAACGATTCAGACGCCAGGACTGTATTGGCACAAGCGAACGCGTCTGCGGCGTATCCGCTTGTGAAATGCAGTCCTCCGGAGGCGTTTGTTCTGGTATCTGGGGACATGGTGTTGAAGTCTCACGTGTGGGGTGGGTTTGGGACGTGGAACGTGTCCCGTGCGGTGGCCGCTCAGCTTGCAGGGCATCCGGATGCAGAGAAAAGAATTGTGCAGGTCTTGAATTGGAGTCAGGATCAGGCGCGACAGGATTTAGCAATTATTCAGGGGACTGCGGACATGCGGGACTATGTTGCCCAAAGTGTTGCCTTTGACGGAAATATAATATCATGCGATGCAAACGCGTGTGGTCATTTGGTGTTGAATCTCTCGTCTCACACTGCATACGGCTCAAGAACAAAGCAAGTCTATCCTGTCGTGCATGTCGTCAACAATTCGCTTGTTGTTCCCAACGCATCTGATGATGTGTTCCTGGTGGTGAGTCCGTCGGGTACTGGCATGCTCGCAAATAGACAACTCGCCCGCAGCGTGTTCACGCGGCTCTATTTTTTTGAAGGTGCAGGCCTGCGTCACTTTAAGCTGTTCACGTCTGTGCCGTCCTTGACAGAGAAAAAGATTGTGGCGTATAGGGTTGAATGGTATAGCGAGTTGAGTAAATAGTGGAACTTTGCAGTACTGCAGGGAAAAAGATATTCACACTCAACTCGCTAGATTGGAAGTTGACGCAAAGTTTAATAATTTCGTCAACTTCCTATAGGTGCGTGGTTTAACCCCTAGATTTATAACATCCTGTCTTTCTTCTCGTCGTATGGCGCACGTTATTCTTGGTGGTGGAATCACTGGTCTTGGCGCAGGGTATTTTCTTGCCAGGGCAGGCAAACAAGTTGTTGTTGTGGAGAAGCGCGAGTCTGGCGGCGGCATGGCCGGAAGCTTTGTGCACAGGGGATTTGTGTGCGATGTGGGTCCTCACAAGTTGTATTCAGTGCTTCCTGGCGTGATGGCTTTGTACAAGGATTTGCTGGGAGAGGAGTGTTTGACTGTGGAAAAGAAAAACAGTCTGAGATTGTGCGGCAGTTATTTTTCTTTTCCGGTAAGGCCGCTTCAGTTCGCTGTTCGGTTTCCAAAAATTACAGCTGCGCGTTGCGGATTAAGTTATGCAATGACGTTTCTCAAACCATCTTCAGTTCCTGTGACGTATGAGGACTATTTTCTTGCTGGCTTTGGCAGGGCGGCTTATAGGTTGTTGTTTGAGGGTTTTTGTTGGAAGGTGTGGGGGAATCCAAGGGAAATCAGTGCAGAGCTTGCGCGTCGCCGGATTCCTGTGCCAAGCATTAAGGAATTCATCAAGAACATGGTGGTCAGCAAACAGAAGCCCGAAGTGAGTGCTGACGTTTTTTATTATCCTCGTGGCGGTGTTGGGAGAGTGTGTGACAGGCTCGCTGAACACGTACTGAAAGCAGGCGCTGTTGAATACGGGTCGCAACCGTCGAGATTGGTGGTGAGGGATGGGCGCGTTGTGGAGATTGAAGTCAGGCGTGCGATCGGGAAGAGTGTGATTCATGATCCTGAGACGGTGACAAGCACGCTGTACCTTCAGGACTTGTTGTCCTTGTTTGATCCGCCGCCTCCTGAAAATGTCCTTCAGGCGGCTGAGCGTTTGCGGTATAGAAGTCTGTTGCTGGTGTACGTGTTTGTGAACAGGCCGCGAGTGTTGGATGATCACTGGATTTTTTTTCCTGAGCGGGAGTTTGTGTTTAACAGGGTGAGTGAGCAGAAGAATTTCAGCGCTCATGTGGCTCCGGCGGACAAAACATTTCTGGTGGCAGAAATCAGCGGCGATCTGAATGATTTCTTGTGGAACATGCCTGAGAAGCAGTTGGCGGATGTAGCGATTACGGATTTGGTCAAGGCAGGTTTGATTGCATCTACTGACGTGGATGGGACGCACATTGTCAGGATTGACAGGATGTATCCTGTATATGATCTTGAGTACAGGAAAAACCTGCGCATAGTTCTTGACTGGCTGCACTCGATCGAAAATTTTTACACCATTGGCAGGCAGGGATTGTTTGCGTATACGAATACAGATCATAGTCTGGATATGGGGCAGAAGCTCGCTGTTCAGATTCTTGAGAACAAGTCGCGCGCTGAATGGGAGAAAACAATAGACTATTTTGACTCGTATAGGATTGTCGATTAGTTTTTATACCGAGGAACGTCAGGCGTTGGCATGAAGCATCGCAGGCGCCAACTGCTGTTATTGCTGGGTGCGCTTCTTGTTGGGTTTGTGGTTGTCGAGTATGTGTTGCACTGGGTTGTGCCTGTGAATTTTAACGTGTCGGCGTATGATACGGAATGGCACCATACTTTCATCAAAAACATGAGGGGGTGGACATCGTCTGATGCCGGCGCAACGTTTTTGGTGACTGATAGTGACGGCTTTCGGGACAGGGAGCATCTGGTTGTCAAGCGTGGGGACGAAACCCGCGTCATGGTTTTGGGCGACTCCATTATTGCGAATGTTGCGGTTCCTAAAGAAAAAATGATTACGGCGTTGCTGGCAGAGAAGCTTGAAGAGTCAGAGGTGATCAATCGGGGGGTTGAGAGTTGGGATATGTATTTGGAGTATCTTTACTTCAGGAAGGACGGGCACAAGTATGCTCCTGATGTTCTCGTGTTGGTGTTCAATGTGGGGAATGACTTTATTGACATCATGAATCCTGAAATCGTTCCTTTGTTCAATGACTCTGTCATTCTGGTGGATAAATTTCCTGAGCTGTCCGTTCAGAAAAAAGTGCGGTGGTGGCTGAATCAGCACAGTGGGGTGTACAGGCTTTTTCACTCGTTTTATTACTCAAATATTAAGGAACATTCAGTCACGAATGATGGTTTTTTCAGTCTTGGGTTTGGCAGTGAATTTCAGGAGGCGTTGAGAAGAATTAAAGTAGTGATTACTGCGTTTGACGCGCTCGCTCGCAGGCAGGGAACGCGTTTGATTGTTGTGGTGCATAATGATCCGAGGGTTACGAACCAGGAGTATTACCAGCATTGGGCAGACAAGCGGAAGAATTACATTCCGTTTGAGGAACTCGGCAAGGGTGGCGGGATGCTGGTGGATTTTTTGAATCAAAGCAACATCACATATGTTGACAACACCCCGTACATTCATGAACTCGCAGACTACGTGAGTTTTGAAGACGCGCATCTCAGCGCGCAGGGAAGCAGGAAATTTGCTGACGTGTTGTTTAACGCCGTAAACATGACTTTCGGCCGTATCTAGAGTGCTCCCGTAGTAATTCACACGTTGAAAATTACATTAAAACCCGAAGTTTCTTGAATGAGCGAGCAACAGCGAGCGAATTCAGAAACTTCGTACCCACAGGAGAGCTGGACAGGTACTATGCGCCAAGCGCGCCTTCACTGAGTCCTTTCCTTTGCACGATGCTGCGGATGATTTTGTCTTGCAATTCAGAGGGGGCTTTTTCAAATGTTTGGTCAGAGAGTGCTGATGTTCCTCTGCCGCCTGTTGCTGATCGTAGGTCGCTGCTCCATCCGAGCATTTCTGCGACTGGCAGTTTGGCCTTGACTATCGTGAGGTTGTTTTCTTGGTTCATTTCCAGCACGGCGCCTCGTTTGTTCATGACGAGTTTGGTGATGTCGCCGGTGTTTTCAATGGGCGCTTCGATGACGTGGACCTGGACTGGTTCGAAAATGACTGGTCCTGCGTCCATCATGGCTAATTTCATGGCTTCGCGTCCGGCGGGATACATTTGTGCTGGTCCGCGGTGGATGGCGTCTTCGTGCAGTTTGGCGTCCATGAGTGTGACTTTGAGCCCGAAGCAGGGCTCGCGTGCGAGTGGTCCTTCGTCCATGACTTGTTCAAAGCTGTCGAGGACAAGTTCTATGGCTTCTGCGAGCTGGATGTTGCCTCTGGTGGCGTCGATGAATATGCTTCCTTTGTAGATGTCTCTGATGCTGAACGCGTCGTCGCTTTTCCATCCTATGCTGACAAGTTTGTCTCTCAGTGCGAGGTCTTTTTTCTTTGTTCTTCCTTCGGAGAGTTCGCCTGACTTGATGAGGTCCCGGATGGCTGGCTCCAGTGGTTCGACAACGGCGTAGAGTTTGTTATGCTTGTTTGGCGACTTGCCTTCCATTTCTCTGCTTTTTTTCGTTACTGTTTCCCTGTATACCACAATAGGCGGGCTGGTTTGGATCTGCACGCCTTTTTCTGTGATGATTCTGTTTTCGATGATTTCAAGGTGGAGTTCGCCCATGCCTGCCATGATGTTTTCTCCTGTTTCCTGGTTGATGGCAATCTTGACTGAGGGGTCTTCTTTGGCGACTTTGCGCAGGACTTCAACAAGTTTTGAAAGGTCTTGCGGTTTTGCTGGCTTGATCGCTTTCGAAATTACAGGTTCAAAAATGTGTTTGAGCTCTTCAAACGGGTGTTCTGGCTGTTCTGTGATGGTTTCTCCTGCGTGGCTGGAGATGCCTGCGATGGCAAGCACGTTTCCTGCAGGGACTTCTTCGAGTATTTCTGTTCTGATGCCTTTGTACATGAAGACTTGTGCGACGCGGCTGGCTTGTTTGCCTCTGTTGAGGTAAACAGTCATTCCGTTTCGCATGGTGCCGCTGTAGAGTCTTCCTGCTGCTAGCTCTCTGCCTGATTTTGGTTCGATGAGGATTCTGGTGATAATGAAGGCGAGTTTTCCTTTCGCGTTGCAGCTCAGGAGGTCTTTTCCAAGTTCTGACTCAAGTTCTCCGTGCCAGATTTTTGGAATGCGGTACTTCTGGGCTTCGACAGGGTTGGGCAGGTGTTTGATGACCATGTCGAGGATGACTTCGTGCAAAGGCGCGTTTTCCCAAACCCATTTGTTTCTTTCCTCTTCGGACATGTCGTAAATTTTTATCACGTCCTTGAATCCTATTCCTCTTTTTTGCATGAACGGAACAGACAGCGCCCAATTGTCCCTCGCGCTTCCAAACGTGACGCTTCCGTCGGCAACGTTGACTTTCCATTTGTTTTTGAATTCGGGCTCCGCGATTTGCTCTATGAGAAGATTGAAGTCGTTGATGAGTTTCGCAAATCTTTTCTGCATGTCCTCTGGCGTAAGTTTCACTTCCTTGATCAATCGGTCGACTTTGTTTATGAAAAGCACTGGCTTAACTCTCTCCTTCAACGCTTGTCTCAAAACGGTCTCTGTCTGCGGCATTATTCCTTCGACCGCGCAAATCAAAACGAAAGTTCCGTCAATAGCCCTCATCGCCCTCGTGACGTTTCCGCCGAAGTCGACGTGCCCTGGCGTGTCAATCAAATTTACAAGATATTCCTCTCCCTGATACTCATGGGCCATTGAAACATTTGCGGCGTCGACGGTCATCAGCCGTTCCTGCTCGTCGGAGTGCTGCCACGTCGCCATTCCAGCGTCCAAGTCCCCCGCGGATTTCGCAGCCATCATTCCGGCGGCCGCAAGAAGATTGTCCGTGAATGCGGTTTTTCCGTGGTGAATGTGCGCGCTCGTCGCTACGTTTCTGATGTTTTTCTGATTCGAGACAAACCTTTTGATTTTGTCCAGCGAGCTTTCCTTTGCCATTTGAAT
>JACQMZ010000011.1 GCA_016203345.1 Candidatus Woesearchaeota archaeon
ATGTAGGAATGGTGGTTTTCGAGAATTCGTACTCACAGGAGAGCTAAACATGTAAGAATAAAGAATAAGCTTAAATATCACCAATTCTCCTACCAGTATACAAAAAGGTGATACTGGTGAAGGTGCTCATGTTTGGATGGGAATTTCCTCCCTACAAAACCGGCGGGCTTGGCACTGCGTGCCATGACCTCACTAAAGGACTGGCACGGCAAGGCGTTGACGTCACATTCGTCATGCCCGTTGCACCTGCCAATGCCAACGTGCGCTTTGTGCGGCTTATCGGGGCCGAACAAACCATTTCATTTCAGCCGATTCAGAGCCTTCTATTGCCCTACACAACCACCGAAGCATACGCACGGATCTACTCGAAAGCCACGGAAAAAGACGTGTACGGCAAAAACCTCTTTCACGAAGTCCAGCGATACGCTCTCCTTGCAGGATGCATCGCCAAAGACAACCCGCACGATATCATCCACGCGCACGACTGGATGACGTACGGAGCGGCCATCCACGCAAAACGCATCTCAGGCAAACCACTTGTCGTTCACATTCACGCGACAGAATACGACCGCACACTCGGTCATCCGAACCCGGCAATCAGGCGGCTTGAGCACGCAGGATTTCATCACGCAGACACCATTATTGCCAACAGCCACTTCCTGAAACAGACCGTAGTAGAAAAATATGATATCTCTCCCCAGAAAATTACAGTCGTGCACTGGGGCATTGACCAGGACCGGCGCGCGTATGCCCATGACTACAAGCACACCCTTCGCGAGAAAAAAGTACTTTATCTGGGACGCATGGCAGCCATGAAAGGCCCTGATCATTTCCTGCGGGTTGCGGCCCGCGTGCTGCAGCACGTACCCTCAACCAAATTTGTTATGGTCGGAGGCGGAGAAATGCTCCCCCAGTGCGTTCAACTCGCCGCCGACCTCGGCATCAGCCAAAACGTCATATTTGCCGGGCCGCTTGCAGGCGAGGACGTTCATCATGCGTTCCAGATGGCAGACTTGTTTGTCATGCCATCCATCAGCGAACCATTTGGTCTTGTTGCATTGGAGGCGCTCGCAAATAAAACTCCTGTCCTGATGTCCAGACAAAGCGGAGTCAGCGAAGTCGTGTCCCACGCGCTCAAAGTCGACTTCTGGGATCACGACGAAATGGTCAACAAAATTGTTGCCGTGCTGAAATATGACAGCCTGCGGGACGAACTGCGCGAACAGGGCGCAAGCGAAGTCCAGAAATTCACTCTTGACGAGCCAGCCAGAAAATGTGTCGATATCTATCACCGGCTCGCACCGCAGGTGATCATCCGATGACCAATGTCTGCCTGTACTTCCAAGTCCACCAGCCCTTCCGCCTGCGCAAATACTCCCTGTTTGACATCGGAAACAACACGCACTATTTTGACGACGAAAAAAACAAGGCAATCATCCAGAAAGTGGCGCGCAAATGCTACCTGCCTGCCAACAAAATTCTCCTTGACTTGCTGGCAAAACACGGCGAAAAGTTCGCAGTCAGCTTCAGCATCACCGGCACTGCCCTCGAACAGTTCGCCCAGCACGAGCCGCGCGTTCTGGAAAGCTTTCACCAACTCGCACAGACAGGCCGCGTGGAATTCCTCTCAGAAACATACCACCACTCGCTTGCTTTTCTCCACAACCAAAAAGAATTTCTCAAACAAATAGAAATGCACGCCAAAACCCTTAAAAAACTGTTCGGCGCACAGCCCACAGTTTTCCGCAACACAGAACTCTGCTACAACAACGACATCGCGCGACTGGCAGAACGAAACGGCTACACTCACATTCTCGCTGAAGGAGCAGACCACATCCTCGGCTGGCGCTCGCCAAACTTTGTCTACAAGCCAAAAGGAACACACCGAATAAAATTGCTTCTCAAAAATTATCGCCTCTCTGACGATATTGCCTTCAGATTTTCTGACAAACGCTGGAGCGGCTGGCCGCTGGACGCCAAGAAATTCGCGGCATGGATCGCGCCCATCCGTGGCGACACCATAAACCTCTTCATGGACTACGAAACATTTGGCGAACACCAATGGGCAGACACCGGCATTTTCAACTTCCTGAAACACCTGCCCGCCGAATGCTTCAAGCGAGACATAGGATTCCACAACCCGTCACACATTTCAGCAGAACCCAAAGACGAACTTGATTTCCGGCACACCGTCAGCTGGGCAGACCTCGAACGAGACCTTTCTGCGTGGACAGGCAACAAAATGCAGCAGTCCGCAATGCAAAACCTTTTTGCCCTTAGAGATGCCGTGCTCGCAAGCAGTGACGACCTGTTGATTGAGTCCTGGAGAAAACTTACAACAAGCGATCATTTCTACTACATGTGCACCAAATGGTTTTCTGACGGCGACGTCCACAAATACTTCAGCCCCTACGAGACGCCATACGATGCGTTCATCTCCTTCATGAACGTCCTGCAAGACATCATGCACAGGCTCAAGGTAGACAACAAAGTCAGCCCCACACTCGTGCAGAACCGGTGGGTAAAAGTTTGAGAGCTGTATGATGCAGGAACCGGTTGGTTTAAAAGTAATTCATTGTTCGCGCCAGTTGGTGATCACATGCCAAAGAAAGATGAAGGACGATATGAACAGTTAAAGGAAAAGATTGAAGCACTCAACGGGAAGCTAAGCGACTTGAAGGGACAGGCAACTGATTACGTGGCAGAACATCCTGTCCAGTCAACAGCTGTCGCGTTCGGCGCAGGACTCCTTGCGGGGGCAGTGCTTACTGCTCTACTCAGGAAAAGATAACATGCTTGAACAACTCGTCACGCTCGCACGACAAGAAGCGTCCCTGCATGCCACTCGCGTCATGAATCACGCCAAGCGCAAGATACTTTTGTTCGTCCTGAAAACAGTCTTTCTTGTTCTCGGACTCCTTATGATTTCAGCAGGCATTGTACTGCTCGGCGCCAAATATGTGGGCAGCGATCTCATGCTCTTGTTTGTTGGAGCAATGCTATTCTTAGGCTTCCTGCTGGTAAAGTAGGGCGTGTCGTTCCACCGCCTTGAGGTAATGAAACACGCCTACAAGAATCGTTTTCGTTATGACATATGCCGGAACAGCCATAATCATTCCCACTACCCCCAAAACTTCTCCACTGACAAGAGTGAGAATAACAACCATGAACGGGTGAATGTCCACCAAGCGCGACACCAGCCACGTTTGCAAAACAACATTGTCAATCAGTTGCGCAATAACCAATACTCCCAATGCCGGCCCTACTAATTGAAATCCGCCACCAACCATGCCTGCGAGCACGAGAGGAGGAACTGTCAGCAAAGGACCCAAATAAGGGATAATATTGAGAACGCCGCCCAGAAACCCCAGAAGCAAAGGCTGCGGTAGGCCGATGGCGTAGAACCCCATAGCGTACACCACAATCATTGCCGCAGTCTCTGCACTTTTTGCCCAAATGAAGTCCTGCACATGGCAAAGCACGTCATTCGCAATCGTGACCGTGACCTCAAAATAATCATTCGGGATCGGAGCCAAGAGTGTATCACGCAAAGTCTTTCTTGACGACAACAAGATAATTGCGATAATTAGTATAGTAATGACGCTCGTGGCAACTGATCCCAGCAAAGAAAATAGCGCTTCAAGATCAGAGGATACGCGTTCCTGCAATTTCGCCATCGCCTGGCCTGCCAACGGAAACCCCATCTGGTACTGTTCCAGTTGTGCCTTGAACCTGTCTACTATCAGTGGCAACTGGCGAGAAAACGCGCTCACCTGCTCAACCAGCGGAATGCTGACATACAACACAAACGCCAGCACGCCGCACGCCATTGCCAAAACCAGCACTCCATACGCTTGGCGCTCG
Source organism: Candidatus Woesearchaeota archaeon (assembly GCA_016203345.1). Classification (GTDB taxonomy): domain Archaea; phylum Nanobdellota; class Nanobdellia; order Woesearchaeales; family ARS49; genus JACQIC01. Next base: position 3,865 of record JACQMZ010000011.1, read on the forward strand.
GACATGCCTTGTCGTTCAAAAGAATCAAGCAGGTGAGCAAGCAAAAAATACAGGACAATGCCTCCCACTATGTTGGCGGCAATCATGCTGAATTTGTAAAACAGCACACTCACGACCAGCACAACAAGCAAAACCGCCCCAAACTTAGCGTACGTCATGGTCGGCGCGCCCTGTCATTCATCGCCCGCAAGCGGCGGGCAAGAACTTTCGACAAATTCCACAACAATTTGTTGCCCACCTTCGGGTGATAGTGCACGAGTTTTTCAACATCATGCCTAAAAAGAAACGCCAGCGTGGCATCTTCCAGCACCACTGCGCTTGCGGAACGCGGCAGATCTTCAACCAACGCCAGCTCGCCAAAAAACATGCCTTGAGAAAGTTTGGTGACAGGAATTATTTTACCTTCTGAATGCCACACGATGTGGATGCTTCCCTTAAGAATCAGATAAAGCGCAGAGCCTGCATCGCCTTCAAAAAACACGTGCTGTCCTTTCGTAAACGTGCGCACGCTCACCTTTTGGGATACCAACCTGAGCTCTTTCGATGTCAAATTGTTGAAGAGTATGGTCTTATGAATCTCCTGCCTTAATTGACGCTCCGACGGTTCTTCAAAGATAAACTCAAACAAACCCTGCATGATACTCCCGGACAGGGGTTACTATTAAATGTTGTGATAGACTGCTCGCAACATTCAAATACTTAGAACCAAGTGAGGACGCATGAGCCTGCGCATTCCATACTACCGTCAGCAAGCACCGTACACGTGCGGGCCTGCCGTGCTGAGAATGGCGTTGTCAGCCATGGGAAAACGGCGCAGTGAAGCATACCTCGCCCGACTTGCTGAAACCACCGCACGCGAAGGCACGTCAAACTTCGGCCTGCTTCGCTGCCTCAGAAAGCTGAACATAGAGTATATGACATGGTACAGGGGAAGCTACCGAGACATCCAACTGAATGTGAAAAACGGCATTGTGATCATCGATTGGATGCCCCAACTGATCTTCCCCGAACACCCTGAATTTCGGCCATCACGAGAATTCAATCCCGACGAAGACGCACATTATGCACTTATTGTTTCTGCAGGAGAAAAGTTCGTCACGCTCCAGGATCCTGCACTCGGACGACGCCTGCGCGTGTCGCGTGCGTCATTTTTGAAAGCATGGCGAGACCCACTCAGCACCTCAAACCATTGGATGCTGGTCGTTCTCCATCACGAAGAGCATTTAGAATAATTTTGTCAGTACAAATATCCCCACGTCTGGAGCTTGTCAGAATCATGATACCACCGCACGCCAATATCTGTGCGGTACATCATATTCTGCAAAATAATGTTCTTTATTCGGGAGTAGGATTGCTTGCGCGCCTCTTCAACAGTGCTACCTGAACCAGTAATCACCAGCACATACCCTGATTCGCCCGCAAGATGCCAGTCTCCGTCAGCAAACTTGACATCTCCCAAATGAAACCCGTCAAGTGTAGGCTTCTTGAACAAGATACTGGAATCCTTGTACGTCGCAAACACTTTCTTGTCGTCAAAAGGATAAGGCGGCACTGCGATGACCACACCAATCTGAAATCCTCTTTTTGTCTTCAGCTGAAACGGTTCGCCTTTCGCGAGCTTGAAAAGAAATTCGCTTATCGGCGTTTGAATGCCTTCCATTTGGATGCTGATCGTCGGATAACCAAACCTGCACGTAAATTCAAGCGGATACACCCCCTTTGACGTTGCAATGCAATTAATGTCCACATACCCGACATACTTTGACTGCGCGAGCGGTTCTTTCATTTTTTCCAGTGTCATCCGAAATATCGTGTTAGGGTCAGACCAGTACATCAACGTGCCCATTTCTCCAGTAAAGGGGCCAATTTCACCTGGAAAAAGCCGCTTGTGCTCAAAATTTACGTTAATGGGAAGAATGAAATCAGAACCGTTAAAGAACGCACCCACCGCGATTTCAACACCAGACGCAAATTTTTGCAAAATAAACTTCGTGATTTTCTTCCCCCACACTTTTTTGTTGTGCGCAAGAACTTCCAACAAGTCCTTGCCGTCCTCATCTTCGCCAATAAACAACAAACCCTTTTCGTCAGACGTTATCACTCCTGACGGCTTGAAAACATACCGTTCAGGATGCTCTCTCACGAACTTAATCGCCTCGTCAAAATTCGTAAACTCAAACCCTGGCAAAGTCAACATGCCCACACGCCGCATTTCCGACTGGCCAAACTCCCGATCTTCCTCCAACTTGTCAGTGTACGTGCCTCCGCCAACGACAAACTTTCCCTGTTTGCGAAGCTTGTCGGCTTTCTCGCCAAAATTAGTGTCGTCAAACACGATCACATCAGCCCAGTCCACGTGCTTCTGCCAGTCATCAACGCGATCAAGCACGCCTTCGTATACGTCTGCGTCTTCCTCGCGCTTGATGAACACCTTGACCTCGTGACCTTCTTTTTTCACCTGCCACGCAATGTCACCGCTTAAACTCTCCCAAGAAACAAACAAAAATTTTCTTTTGTCAGGCATTCGTGCGGAGAGGTTGCAGGAGGTATTTAATGCTTTAGATTGAATTTTGCGAATTCGGCGACTTCGTCGCCTCATTCAGCAAAATTCACACACAACATTTATAATCACGTCGAGCACCAAAGCATCAGTGGACAGCAACTACCTTGACATCCAAAAGGTGCGACTGCCTCGCACGAAAGGCGTCCTCTACCTACTTCGCAATGATCCTCACGTCACACCTTTCGCATTCATTGAACATTCAAGGCAGCCGGGCAGCAGGAAACTGCTTGAAACATTTGCATCCACCGCCCAGAACTCCCAGTGCTACAAAATCATCGGCACAACCAACCACTCACCCACACTTGTCCCGTCATACAACTTGTGCGGCTTCGCCGACCATGGCATTGAATTCACCTTGACATTTCCAAACCCAGGTACACTCGACGCGCCACACGGAGTCCGGTTCAGCATCAGCGATCAAACCAAAGAAGTAGCGCACGCATACGTCTACCTCCTGCGCACGCCGTCTGGCGAACCATTCGCGTATCTTGAAGACATCAATGTCAACAAAGAACATCAGCGAGCCGGCTGCGGAATTCGGCTCCTTGAAGCAGTCATTGCTTGCGCACAAGAACATGCCGGATCGCTCATCTGCACCAGCAGGCACGAGAGAAAACACATCCACAACTGGTACATGCGCCACGGCTTTCTCCCAACAGGCAGAGAATACCGTCGGAACATACTGGATGAATGAGTCATCTCACACCTCAATCTGCGCCGAGTATGTACGCTTCGTTGCACCCAGTTCAGCATACGGAAACAACACTCGCACGCCAGCATCCTTTCCCTGCAGCAGCCTCACATCGCTTTGATACGGAATCAGCCACAGCGCGCCTTCATTTTCAAAATTAGTGAATCGGTACTCCTGGCCTGCTCGCGCCAAGCCTGCACGCTCCAATGTTTTTTTGACGCCTTGAGCGTGCAGCGCGTTGCCAATAACACTGTAATGTCCAAGCCCCTGCCCTTCCTCAATATACCAAAAGGATTGGTTTCTGTATTCCTGACGCTTGGTTTCAAAATAGGCAAGCGAATCAAAAAAGACGACATTCTTTTTCGATAGCAACGTCTTCAGTTTGTTGTAATACTCCGCATCGAGTGGCGTTGGATTGGGACCTTGAATCAAGGACACCATAAATGTCGCGTTGTCCTGCCGCGCGACTCTCGACACGTCATCAATCATCACGCCAAACAATTCAAGGCCTTTCTGCAAGTCCTCACGATATTTTGAACTGACAGAATACGCATAGGCCGCACTCTTCAATGCGTAGCTTTCCAACACAGGCGGCCTGTACTGTTCATGAAAATCCTTCAACGTCGGATATTGTCGCGGGCCGATATACATAGTGTTATTGAGTAACGTCAAGCGCGGCTTGAGCACAGGACACCCAAACGGCCGCGCCAAGTCGTCCACAAGGACGTTGAAGACAACAATATCCGGGCTGTAGTTTCTGCCCTCCAATAAGTAGCGCGCGTACATGGTTTCAATACCTGTGCTTAACACGCAGAAATTCAGAACTTCGCTCTGTGGGATTAATTCTTGCAAAAGCGCCGGAAAACTGAAGAGCAATGGAACTTGCGAGCCGCACGTGAAACTGTCACCAAACATTGCAATCCTAACGCTGGCGTTCAACGGCTTGCGCGCAGAAAACGATTCCACATTCGACAGGCCCTGCGCATTATGGTGAAATTCGCGATACAAGAGAAACTTTTTTTTCACAGGCACCACCCTGCTATTCTGTGTGCCAGGCACGACCAACTCCACAGGGTCGGCATGCGTCGTGTTTGGCATAACGGTCAACCCGATTAGCGGATCAATCCGCAAATTCCTGTAATGATACGTGAAATTCGTAATCCTGCCATCCTGATCGTTTGGCAATTGGCGCCAAAATTCTTTAAGGCAGATCTCATTCGCATCAACCCCAATCTGCATCCCACGATACGCGATCCTAAAGACAATCTCTGCAAGCAAAAAAACCACGAGAATTGTCATTCCTGCCAGCACAACCTTTGGCCACACGCGACGCTTCCTCATCAACCTCATCCGCGCCACCTTCTTCTTAAGTGTTTGCGAGAAAAGCCTCGAAGGTGCGTTGCACTTCGAGGATTCTACAAATCGAAGATTTGAAGAGCCTCACGCGGGAGGCGGCACCCTCTTCGTAAGCACATACTGTTTATTTTGGAGGTGCGAGAATCTGAATGGTAGTAAGAGCAACTTCTATTTATTATTTATCTTTGCTTTACCCAAGACTAGGAGAATTGCGCCAATGAATCCACAAAATTTCATCGCGTCTTTACGAGAAAAGCTGTCGCTAAGCTTATGATGAGTTGGGTCCCTGAATGCAAGCACAATTCCTTTGCATATGTTGAAGAATCCTTCTTGTTCATGCTTTTCGTTACTCACGACAAGAACTGCCTTCGCCGGGTCGGGATTTAAGGCCCAACCTACTAAATCTGCAGGCTTCATATTAGTTACGCCAGTTAGATTTTTTAGTCGGTCATCAAACACAGTTGTAGCTTCCCTGAATACACGATCAAAATTTTTTCTTGCCAGAAGAAGATCTCTGCAACGCTCACGAAGAGTATCGTCTTGGATTAGGTCATCGATAATTTCGCCAAGAAATTGTTTTTCACTACGTCTCGATTTTGAGACATCTCTTATGCGTGAACGGTATTTTGTCTTTGGTTCCATATCTCCCTGAGAAAGGGTGCTCCTTACTTCGTTTTGAACATGAGGAGATTGCTTTCTTAGAAAACGGCCTGCGCTAATACACTGCTCTTTAGCAAGTAACACCAGCGCGGCCTCAGATGAAATCCCGAGTCGCCCTGCTTTCTTTGAAACCTGTTCGCGCACATATTTTTCGCTCTTTCCAGACTTATCCGATAGTTTCTTCAACAGAACCGGATCGATCCTCTGTTTCATATTAATCCGTTGTTTCTCTCTTTTTGTATGTCTTGTTTGGGAGAAGTTGGCTCAACCGACCTTCTGACACGCCCAACGCCTTTGCAATCAAAGATCCTTTAACCTCTTTCTGTCTTAAAATCAAGACGAGAAGATTCTTAATCGCCTGAAGTTCTTCGCATAAAACCCTGAATTGTTTGTCGTCCATGTTAGATCAGGACAAGACAACAAGTATATTAA
>JACQMZ010000012.1 GCA_016203345.1 Candidatus Woesearchaeota archaeon
CAGGTACGCGTGTGGTGATGGTGACAGTTCTCGATTCTTGCGGGTTGAGTATCATCGCGCGGGGAACGATTGTGCTTGTGTTTTCGAAATCAGGAATGAAAAAGTCGTAGATTTCCTGTTCGGTGGACGGGTTCTTGACGTCGACAGTGAACGTCGCCTGCTCGCACGCGCCAACCGCCTGATAGTAGACGAGCGGCGTGAACTCTATTGATGTGAACTCTGTTGATGGAACAAGCTCTTCCTGTCCAAAAACTGAAACAACTAAAGAAAGAACTAATAGAATCAATGAATTACGTAGAGCGGCTCTTGTGTTCATGTTTTTCCATGAGCGCTAAAATCAATAGTAGACTTTTTCTTCCTGCTTGGGTTGTGGCTCGTCATCAGATCGCATTCTGCTGAGGCCTATTACGAGGCCGATCAGCACAAGCAATACAAGGAGGCCGAGGACTCCGAACTCAAGCACGCGGCGCAATGACATGCCTCCGCCAACGATGTTGACTGACAGGGGAATGTCTGACAGCGTTTTTCCGCCGGATATGATTTGTACGCTCACCTGGTTCTGGCCTGCAGGGGCATTGTCATTTGTTTGTACGGTGACAAAGACGGTTTGGGCTTTGCCGGCGTCGAGCACAGCTGTGGCTGTCGGCGTTACGCGGACTGTGGCGAAATTAACGTTTGATGGAGTTATGGTAAAGCTCTTGCTTGTCCGTCCTGTATTGACAAGGGTGAATGGGAAGACAACAGCTCCTCCTCGTCCGACTGATTCCAAATTTGAGCCGACAGTAACGGTTAGTTGAGGCTCGTTGTCTTTGGCGCACTGCTCGTTTTCCAGGATGGTGACTTGACGTGTTGCGGACAGTTTTCGATGGTTTTCGTCAAACTCGACATCAATGCGGGCGCTGTACGTGCCTGGTTTGGCGCATCGAGGGATGCGGATGAATAACTCTTCTGTTTCTTCTTCATCGTCATCATTCTCTATTTCTTCAATAAAATCTGTTGCGCTGACGCCAAGATCAGGGATGGAGAATGTGACTTTTACGTCTTCTTCATCCTTTTCTCCTTTATTCTCAAGGCGGATGGTTGCGAGAAGAGACGATCCTGCTTGCACTGTTGTGCCCGGCGAGAGGATGACGTCTTCGACTTGTAGTGAATGTCGTGGAACGTCTATGCGCAACCCGAAGTTTTGCACGACTTCATCATTGTCTCTGTCTGTGACGATGATGCGCAGCTTGTAATTGTCTTCGTCTACATCGTCTGGAAGAGTAAAGGAGAGGCGTTTGACGTAGCTGACGTTTGCGTCCATGTCAAATGTGGGAGTGACGTCAGAAATGCGTTCAACGTCGTTGAATTCAAAGCCGGAAATGAGTGCTTCCACTTCAACGTCCTTGAGGGCGCGGGTGGCAGAAAGGCGAACTTCTACATCCACTTGCTGGCCGCGCTCGATGTCAAGCCGATTGGCGTCGTTCACGCGCAAGTCATTATCGTCGATTTCGACGCGTTCGATGGTTACTGGCAGCGGTGCTGCAACTGCTGTCAATGCAAGCATGCACAACAGCATGATCGATGATATAATGCATTTCGCCTTCATGTTGACATACCCCCTGGTGTTGAGTCGATGGTGATGATCCCCCTATATAAACTTTTTGTTTTTTTTCTTATTGGAAAGTAGTTAATGATAGATTCCATTGTTCAGTACTCACTTCCTAAGATTACGTGAATTTGGCGGTGAACCACGCGGCGCACCTCATCGTTGCCCAGTTCCAAGCGGACCATGTACCATCCGGATTCCACGTCTTCTGGAAGTTCCATCGCAAGTGTTCTGCTTTCATGCTCGCCAACGCTGATGTCAAATGGTCCTGCCCGCTTGCGGGCGCCAAGCTCCAGAATTGTGGCGCTAAATTTCACGTCTTCAAGTTTGCGGTCTCCGTCGTTTTGTACGGCTATGTGGATAGGAATGACGTTTCCGTCATCAAGATTTGCTTGTTCTGGGAACCTTATCGACTCTATCTTGAGCCTGAACGTGACGCTGTCCTCCTCTTCATCATCTTCAGCGACTTTTGCCAAATCTGGCTGTTGTGGGGGGACAGGTGGAGGCACGCCTGGTGTTCCTTGTGATAGCGGCTGCAGTGCAATCAGTACTGTCGCGTCATGATCGACAACATTCACCGACCCGCTTTGTGCGACAAATGCAGGGTGAGTAATGGAAAATCCATATGATCCTGGCCTGAGCCCTGCGACCACTGCTGTGCCCTGCGAGTTGGACTTGGCGGTTTTGCCTGCGGCTGAAATATCCGCGCTTTCCACTTGCCGGCCTGTGCTTGCATCAAGGATTTGAAACGTCACTGCAAATGTCTCAGGATCCCGCACGAAAAATTCAGTTGTCAAGCGCTCCTGTGTGTTGTTGAGCCCGTTGCATAATGCGCTGTCTGCTCTGCCTGTGACTGTCAGCTGATGGACACCAGGTGATTTGGTGAACAACGTCAAAAACAAGGGCAAGGCAGTTACCGTATCAGAATTTGCCGTGATTGTTAGGTTGTGTGAGCCAACTACTTGGCCATTTCCGTCTTGCAGCCATGCTTCAATCTTCGTCGGCACTGGAGTCACAACCGCCTGCGAGAACGGATTGTCGCTGACGTGTGTTGAGATTTTGTTAAATGTAAAGTCCACGCGCTTGGATACTTCAGTTGCGCCAAACAACGTCACAGATCCCCCTGCAGGAATCCTGACCTCTTGTGCAGACCGCGTGCCTTCAACCACCACAAAGTCATTGCTTTCCAGCGTTACTTTATGGGCTGTTCCCGCAACCACAAGATTGCCTACAAAGTTCGCGTCAAGCGCAACCTGCACTCTGCTGGCAGTGTCTTGCTCGACGAACGTAAGCGATCGGGCAGATCTGTCCAGAGATTCCAGCATGAACGTGCGCTCTTGCGAAAACGACTCGCCATTGTCCTTCACGTCAACTTTCAGGCCGTTTAACAGCGTAAAGCACTCGTTGCGCGGCAGGTCGTCTTTGACGACAAATTGCTTGGATGAGGATTGCGGTTGTTGTGAAGAGCACTGGTTGTCAATCACTTCAGTGGTTACCGTAGCAGTGAATGTGCCTTCTGTTTTCGGCGTGAATTCAAACCTGACTTGCTTATTCTCGCCGGCAAAGATAGCATCCTGTCCTTTGAAGTCTACGGCTTGCCTGTCAACAACACTGCCGGATGAGTCTCGTACTAACAGAGTGACGCGGACATCGGTGCTGTAAAATTCTGCTCTCAATTCAGGCGGGACAAACCCGACTTCATTCTGCGTAAGCGCGAAGGCAGACTCGGTGAGTGCATCCAAGCTTGCTTTTGTTTCGATAACGACTGGGACAAATGGCGTCTGCACGTTCAGCACAGTCACGTTGTGCACCAACGAGCGGCATTCAGGGATTTTGTTCAAGTTCACGTTGAAACCGGCAGTGAATATTCTGTCATCGCCGAGTGAGTTCCATGTTGCGCGGCCTTCGCTTGGGGCAAATCCTGACGCGACAAAATAGACTGCGTAGCCAAATGGTGTCGAAAGGGCTGACGGATACCTTACTCGTATGCGTCCGCTTGCGGATTGTGCGCCGTCTGGGAATGATCCTGAAAATGAATCTACGGTATTGCATGAACTGTCGAGGCAGTTGTATGCCACTGCGCGCACATTGTTTGTGAATGCATCGTTATTGTTTGAGTTGAAATCGTACGTCACGTCCACCAATGCGTGAACAGCAGACGTTGCCACAATCAACAATGTTAGCAATAGTAGTTGTTTCATCTGTTTACCTCGCGCCTGTTACGCCGTCTGAGCGAAACTCGCCGCCATTGGCTCCTGCACCGCCCGGGATGCCAGGAATTCCGCCGCCGCTGCCGCTTCCACTGGCATCAATGACAGCAAGAGCGATTTGCTTTGTAATTTCTGCAGCATCACCCCAGTAGGAATCATGAGTTCTCTCATTGCCCACGCGATATCCTGCAGGCCATGCGTCCCGAACCAGTCCAAAAATCTTTTCATCGATGCTTGTTGCGCCCTGAATTCTGCGCACCAGCGGCTCAACGATCGACAGTAAGATAAGTCGGCCATAATCGCCAGGTGTCAGTGTTCCTCGCGCGCGGCGATCTTCAAGGCCTGGTTCCCAGTCTCTTATGAGATTTACTAATCCCTGGAAAGGTAAACTTGCGGCATTGCCGACAGTTGATAGAGGACCCCAGAACATTGAGTCGCGGCCGTAAAATCCGGCAACACCGCCTGCATTGCTCTGTTCGCCATACGCGAGAGGATTCGGAGCATCAGGCTGCGCCAACTCAACAAGCGGAAGAGACTGAATGACTCCGCCAATAGTATGATCGTACGCGAACATGCCGGTGCGCGCAGGAATATTTGCCCCACCTGCGACATTTCGGCGGTCTGCGTTGCTGACTGCATTGAAGAATCTCTGTTGAAGCTCTGCGCGTGAAACATCATCGCGCTGGTATTCTGTTTCTACAATGCCGCTTGCGGCGTTGTACAAGGTAATTGTGCTTCTGTCTGATGCAGGATCTGTCCACACTTGTTCGACAACAGGCTGGCGCTGGTTTGCGGCGTCTCGCGCATACCACGTGCTGCGGAATGTTGGGCTTTGTCCTTCGACAGCAAATTCCCACTCGATGTCTCCTGCACGTGGCTGCCATCCTCCATTTGATGAAAGCCTGCCTTCAAGATTGGCTGAGTCATCAAGTCCAAGTTGAGCAGAAACTACAACATAGCTACCGTCTGATTTCTTGTACGCCCCAATTTGGCTGCACAC
>JACQMZ010000005.1 GCA_016203345.1 Candidatus Woesearchaeota archaeon
CATAGGAGTTGTCGACGATGAAGGCGACGTGAGTTACTGGGAAATACGCTGGCTCAGACCCTAATGACGAGTTAATTTTCTCAAACAAAAAGCTTTTAACTACCCCATAAACCCTGTAACCCATGCCAGACTTTCTCCAAAAACAGTCAAAACCAAATCTTGACTACCGCGAAAAAATAGTCGCACTATCCCAAATGAACCCAGTCCAACCCCAAAGCGTCGCCAAAGCGCTCAACACAAACAGCATCCTCGCATCCGCAATGCTCTCCGAACTTGCCGAAAAAGGAACACTTGTTGTTTCATTCCTCAAAGTGGGCAGCAGCCCCCTATATTATCTTCCAAATCATCCAGAACACCTGCTCAATTACGTGCAATGCCTCAATGAAAAAGACAGGCAAACCCTTGAACGGCTCCAACAAGAAATCGTGCTCCGCGACAACAGCCTCGAACCACTTGTCCGCGTCTCCCTCCGCAACATGAAAGACTACGCCAAACAACTCACTGTCAAGTATGCCGAAACACAAGAAGTATTCTGGAAATATTTTCTCAGCGAAGACCAAATCGCAGAACAAATCATTAAAAAAATACTTGAACCAGAACAAGCTCCCCAAAAACCTCCTGCAGACACGCCGTCATCAAAAGATATACCAAAAGAAAATCCCAAAGAAATCTCCAAGGCCGCGCCCAAAGCAACTCCCAATGAACTAAACAAGTCTTCAGAACGAATTCAAGAACACAACGAATGGCAAGAAAGCATGAGTGAAGCAAAACCCACACGTTCTGATGCGTTCTCAAAAATCATCGCGGCATACCTCACCAAAAAAGGCGTCACCATCCTCAACGAAACGGCAGTCAAGCGAAACGCGGAAAATGACTATCTCATCACTATTCCCACACCCGTCGGAAAAGTCCACTATTATTGCAAAGCAACAAACAAAAAACGCGTCAGCGATGCAGACATCAGCAAAGCATACGTCGAAGGGCAACTCCGCAAACTCCCCATCCTCTACCTTCACACAGGAGAATTCACGCCAAAAGCAAAACAACTACTTGCCGACCTCAAAGGAGTCACGGCAACCAAACTGTAGCATGGGAGTCAACCTCAAGGACATTTTTGAACGCACAGACATCACGCTCAACACGCTTGCCGGAAGAATCATAGCAGTAGACACATACAACATGCTCTACCAATTCCTCACCTCCATCCGCACACCCGACGGACAACTCTTGACAGATTCCAAAGGCAAGATCACCAGCCATCTTATTGGGCTTTTCGCGCGCACCAGCGCACTCCTTGAAAAAAACATCAAACCCGTCTTTGTCTTTGACGGCAAACCCCCAGACCTGAAACTACAAGAACTACACCGAAGAGCCGAAGTAAAAGCAGACGCGGCAAAAAAACATGCCCAAGCAGAAGCGGCAGGAGACATCGCAGGAATGAAAAAATACGCTGCCCGCACCACGCGACTTGAAAAATCAATGGTCGAAGAAGCAAAAACACTCATACGACTGCTCGGCCTGCCAGCCGTCCAAGCACCAAGCGAAGGAGAAGCACAATGCGCCCGCCTCGTCGCCACAGGCAAGGCCTGGGCCACCGCATCCCAAGACTACGACAGCTTACTCCACAACACCACCCGCCTTGTGCAAAACCTCTCCCTCAGCGGCAAACGAAAAATAAAAGGAACACTTGGCTCAGTCCCTATCAGTCCATCGCTTATCGATCTTCCCAAAAACCTCGACAGGCTACAACTCACCCAACACCAACTTATCCTCCTCGCACTCCTCGTCGGCACAGACTACAATCCCGGAGGCATTCATGGCATCGGACCACACAAAGCACTCAAACTCGTCAAACAACACAATACTGCAGAGTCGCTCTCCACAGCAGTACACTGGAACGACCACTTCAGCCACACCCTGCAAGAATTGCACGACCTCATCAGCACCATCCCCACCACAGACGACGCCCCCCTCACCTTCATGCCCATCTCAGCCGAAGAACTCACCACATTCCTGGTTGACCAACACGACTTCAGCCACGAACGCGTCAGCAAAACACTTGCTACGCTCACCAGCGTTGTCAAAGAAAAAAGCCAACGAGGACTCAAGGCATTCATGTAAACACAAGCTTCAAATACACGCAAAGCTTCAACCCCACATGCCTGCACTAAAAGACATTCTCAAAAACAAACTCACAAAAAAAGAACTCCTCCTTCTCCGCACAAGTTTTGACGCCATCGGCACCATAACAGTCATGGAAATCCCCCGAGAACTAGTCAAAAAACAGAAAGTCATCGCGCAAGCAGTTCTCAGCCTTAACAAACACATACAGACCGTAGCCAAAAAGCACGGCGGACACACTGGCAAGTACCGCACACAAAAACTCACGCTCCTTGCAGGCAAACGAACAAAAATAACCGAACACAAAGAAAGCGGACTCCGCATGAAGCTCAACGTCGAAACCTGCTACTTCTCCCCCAGACTAGTCACTGAACGATTACGCATCGCATCCCTTGTCAAGCCGGGAGAAAACATCCTTGTCATGTTCTCAGGCATCGCACCGTACCCACTCGTGCTTGCCAAACACTCCCCTGCAAGACACATCACGGGCATAGAAATGAACCCCGCAGCACACCGGTATGCAACAGAAAACATTGCCCTCAACAAACTCACAAGCAAAATCACCCTCTACAAAGGAAACGCACGAACTGTTGTTCCCACACTTTCAAAAAAGTTTGACCGCATCATCATGCCACTTCCAAAAACAGGTGAACAATTCCTTGACATTGCAGTGGAAAAAATAAAGAACGGCGGCACCATACATTTGTATCAATTCGCACAGGAAGGCACGTTCGCACAAGCCGAACAATCAACACTACAACAGTGCACGGCTCTTGGCAAAAAGTGTACGATCCTCCGCACAGTCAAAGCAGGACAACACGCCCCCAGACAATTCAGGATCTGCATAGACGTAGTTGTGCGTTAAAACCAACGCTCTTTCACCACCTCACTATTTTATCTTCGCCCCATCATCAACATCAGCCGCAACTGCCCCGCCAGAAGTGACGAGTTTCTTATTCCCGTACATCACTTCCTTGGTTGCAGTGGTTAGAACTATCTTTGCAAATTCTTCTATGCTGACTTGAGGTACAGGCGCGGAAGCAACACCTTGGGCGAGCACGTGCTCACCCATCTTCGCACCCACAGGATTCAGCGGCACAACCTTTCCATTCTTTTCCGCAGCCAACAACATCCCCTGACTCATGACTCCCCTAAACTCGTGCGGTTTCAGATTCGCGACAATCACTATCAAACGATTCGCCAACTGGTCCCGCGGAACAAACGCCTTCAACCCTGCCACCAGCGTGCGCTGTTCCGTGCCCAGATCAATCTTCAAGACATACAAACGGTCAGCATTCGGATGATCATTTACTTCCAAAACTCTTGCCACACGCAAATCCAGCGCACTGAATGGATCCTTGCCAGCAACTTCCAACTTCTTAAACAGAACCTCTCCCCTCTTCACTGCGCCTTTCGTTGTTTTGCCAAAAACTAGCTTCTTATGGTTGCCAATCTTCTGACCCAACTGTGCAGAAAGGGATTCTGCTGTCTTCGGCATAAACGGATACACAAGAATAGACAACAAGCGCAAAGATTCCACCAAAACATACAACACTGTCTCCACACGCTTCTTCTCTTCAACTTTCCATGGCGCTTGCAGGGTAACATACTTATTGCATGCGTCAACAAACTCCCAAATGGCCTTTATCGCGCGATGAAACTCAAAGTTTTCCATGTGCTTGTCAACCACTTTAAGGATGTCCGACGCCTTGACAAGTTCTTCATCCTCAGCAGAAAACTTCCCTGGCCGCGGAATCTTACTATCACATTTCTGTTCAATAAGCACAAGCGTCCGCTGCAAAAGATTACCCAACGCATCAGCCAGCTCGGCATTCGCGCGCGCCACAAGCGCTTTTTCTGAAAAATCACCATCCTGACCAAAGGGAATCTCGCTCAATAGGAAATACCGCGACACGTCAACCCCATATCTCTCCACCAAATACTGCGGACTGATCACATTTCCCTTTGACTTGGACATCTTTTCACCATTCACTGTCAGCCAACCATGCGCGAACACCTTCTTAGGCGGCTGAAGCCCTGCAGACATCAACATCGCGGGCCAAATCACTGAATGAAACCAATTAATCTCCTTCCCCACCACGTGAACATCCGCGGGCCAAAACTTTTGAAACTTCTTCCCCGGATACCCTATCGCGCTGATATAATTCGGCAATGCATCAAACCACACATACGTCACATGCTTCTTATCCACAGGAAACTGAACACCCCAATGAAACGACGTACGCGTAATGCTCAAGTCTTTCAATTCTTCACGCACCCTGCTTAAAATCTCAGGCGAACGGAACCCGGGAGCAAGAAACCCAGGATTGTTGGCATACAAATCCAACAACTGTTGCTTGTACTTGCTCAAGCGAAAAAAGTAAGACTCTTCCTTCAACGCCTGCGTAGGCCGATTGCATGTCGGACAATTCCCATTCACCAACTGCAACGGCGTCCAATAACTCTCACACGGCACACAATACTGCCCCTCATACTCCCCCTTGTAAATGTCACCTGCGGCGAAACATTTCTTAATCAGCTGAACAACCACCTTTTTGTGCTTCGTGTCAGTCGTACGAATAAAAACGTCAGACGAAATATTTAGCAACGTCCACGCCTTGCGAAACTCCTCACTCACCTTATCCACATACTCCTGCGGCGCCATGCCTTTTGCCTTTGCCGCAGACTCCACCTTCTGGCCATGCTCATCCGTGCCCACCAAAAAAAACACATCCTCCCCCTTCAATCGGTGAAACCTGGCAAGCACGTCTGCAGCAATCGTCGTGTAGGCGTGCCCGATATGCGGCACATCATTCACGTAATAAATCGGAGTGGTAATGTAAAATTTCTTACGAGGCATACTCCGACCAAAACGTGGAGGTTTATAAAGGTGTTTCCTTTCATTCCAACGGCGCGA
Organism: Candidatus Woesearchaeota archaeon; assembly: GCA_016203345.1. Classification (GTDB taxonomy): domain Archaea; phylum Nanobdellota; class Nanobdellia; order Woesearchaeales; family ARS49; genus JACQIC01. The sequence continues at coordinate 5,039 of JACQMZ010000005.1, forward strand.
TGATGAAGTGAATCCCTATCGAGCAGCACGTTTGCGTGCGCGATGAGAGAACAAGGAAAACTGAGCGCCAGAATTTTGTGAATTCGGCGACTTCGTCGCCTCATTCAACAAAATTCTTAACTAACAAGATTCTCATCCAAACATACGGCGATAGTCCTGATTCGAGTCCTGTCCAGAATGAACTTTTTCAATGGCAGACTGGAAATCAGCCTCGCGAACACGCGTTCTGTCATCACGGATCGCAAAATATCCTGCTTCTGTGCACACTGAGCGAACCTCCGCACCACTTGCGCCCTCCAGTTGGTGAACAATCTTGTCAACATCAACCTGGCCCAAATTCATGTTTCGCGTGTGAATCAAGAAAATATCCCTGCGCCCCTGCTCATTTGGCAAAGGCACGTGAATCAACCTGTCCAGCCTCCCCGGGCGAACAATCGCAGGATCAAGAATATCCTTCCTGTTCGTGCATCCAATAATCTTCACGTTGTCCAACGGGCGAAATCCATCAATCTCTGCCAACAACTGCATGAACGTACGCTGAACTTCACGCTCGCCACTCGTGCCAACATCAATCCGCGTGCTGGCAATGGAGTCAATTTCATCAATGAAAATAATAGACGGCGCCTTCTCCCGCGCCAACTGAAAAATTTCCTTCACAAGCTTCGCGCCCTCACCAATAAACTTCTGCACAAGCTCAGAACCGACAATTTCAATAAACGTCGAATGCGTCGAAGCCGCTACTGCCTTAGCCAGCAAAGTCTTCCCCGTACCAGATGGGCCATACAACAAAATTCCCTTCGGCGGCTCAATCCCCACCTTTTTGAACAAGTCAGGCCGTGTCAACGGCAACTCAATCACTTCCTTGATCTCCTGCTCCTGCGGTTGCAGTCCGCCAATCATGTCCCAGCCAACACTCGGCTTCTCAATAATGACGAACTTGTCCACATCAAACTTTTTCACACTCGAAATCCTGCGCACGACTGTCAGATTCTTCTGCTCAGCCAAGACACCATCACCAGGCAACAAGCCCGTGCAATTCTGTGCAGCATCAACAAGAAACTCATTGCCATTCGGCATACGAATCAACACCTTGCCGTCCACCATGTCGCGCACCTCGCACGCAATCAACGGCGTGTGCTTGAACTTTTCAAGCTCTTTTTCCAAATTCTCAATGCTTTCCTTCAGAAAACGATTTTCCTCCTCAAGCCCATTGAGATTCATGGCATAACTGTAAACCACTGAGTCAAGCTTAGCGGGCTCATTTGTGTTGCCAACCATCGCGTTCCCGTGGGGCACGAATGTTTATAAATCTTATGCAAAGAAAGTTTTGCAGTTCGCGGCGCAACGCGCCGCTCACAGCAAAACTTTCTTAAGGTTTCGACAATTCTACTTGATAACGATCAATTCTTTTGGAAACTTCGTTAACACCCTTGCACGACTGCGAGTGATGACGATGTCGTCTTCAATCCGGATGCCAAGCTTATTTGGGATATACACTCCCGGCTCAACAGTCCACACCATGTTTTTCTGAAAAACAACAGGCGATGACGGAGTCACATCATGAACTTCAATACCTAAACTGTGGCCCAAGCGGTGAATGAAGAACTTCGAAAGTTTTCCGAGATTTTTTCTCACTTTTCGCTCAACATCAACCACTTGTGCATTCGGGCATGATTCTCGAATACCCAGCTCCTGCACACGCAAAAGCCGCGCATACAGCTCACGATCTTTTCCTGCCGGCCTTCCCACAAAAACAGTGCGCGTAATATCACTACAGTACCCTTTATATTTCACGCCCCAATCAAGCACTGTAAATCCCGCGAGTTTTGTCGCGTCCGCGTGATGATGCGGAACCGCCGCGTTTGCGCCAGATGCCACAATAGGATCAAACGAAACTTCCAACCCCTGCTCCGCAATCAGCGACAACAGTTTCTTTCTTGCATACTCTTCCGTTATGTCTACGCACAGTTCTGACATGAAGCCAGCAAAAATTTTGTCTGTCAACCTTGCCGCAATGCTCAGCTTTTCAAGTTCATCCTCAGTTTTCACGAGCCTCACACGCGCAAAAACGTCTCCGGAATCCTTGATGTGGACACCAGGAAAAAACCTTCTCAACTGGCTCTGCTCTGCCAAAGAAAAAAACGCGCCATTTACCGCCACACGCCCTTTATTCACACGCTTCAACCACTCAAACAGATTCCTCGGACCCTTTTCGACAGGAATCGGAGAACTGCGTGCTACACGGACATATTCAAAACCCGGAATCACCCCACACGGCCTCCCCCTGCGAGGAATCCACACCAAACCGTTCTCCACATCAGTCTGCAAAACGTAAAAAACATTAGGGTCGCGCTTAGCCCAGCCAGAATTCACCAACAGAAGACCCTCACAATTGTTCTCAGCCAGAAAACGCTGAACTTCCCTTAATTTCTTCGGTTCCATCGACTATCTCGTAACCTTAAACGAATTCACCTGGTCAAGAAGCTTCCGCGCCTTTCCTTTCTCAAAATGCCTGCGCACAGGATCAACCAGATTGTTAATCTCCTCAGCAACAGCACTCTTCAAGTCCATAGGATGCACATCCCCCTTCTCAAACGCCTTCTGCAATCCAGCAAAATCAGAAAACTCCAGAGGTCCTCCATACTTTAACGGACGCTTCACCGTCAGCGCGCCCACACGAGGAAAAATAATGTACTTGCAATACTCCATCACCGGATTCTCGTGTGCGCTATTCGCAGGACAATATGCCTGCTGGATCTTCCGCGCAATTTCTTCAGGAGAATCATCCATAAAAATCGACGCATCAGGAACAGACTTGGACATTTTCAACGCCACAGACCTTTCGATCGATTCTGCAACCGCGTCTTTTGCGGGAGGCAATAAGCCCATGAGCATGTGATGATGAACAGCAACAACCTTTCCATAACCCAGCGAAGGACCAAGCTCCCTTGCCAGCACATTCACCTTCCGCTGATCCATGCCAAGCTGAGCGATGTCCACGTTCATATGAAACATGTCTGCCGCCTGCATGCACGGGTACATCAGTTGAGCACCAGACAACGCGTCAGAATCCTTCCTTCCCATAATTTGCGAACACCGAACCAAACGCTGAATCGTCGCTGACCGCGCCACCTGCAACACCTTCATCCAGTACGCCGGATCGCTGACAATATCATTACACCACACAAACTTAACCGTCTCCGTATCCATGCCACACGCCTTCCACACTTCAATAAAGTATTCACCTGTCGTGCGAATCTTGTCAATATCACCGCCCATCTTGTTGTTCGCCAACGCATGCCAGTCAGCCACCCACATCATAAACTTGCAACCAGCCTTCAACATCTTGTTCACATTAATCGCGCGCATCAACCCCTGCGCGATGTGAATCCGCCCAGACGGTTCGAAACCGTCATACGCCAGTGGCTTTTGTTTAGCTTCCAACAACGCCCTGAGATCATCCTCTGTCAAAATCTCTTCACCCACTTCTTTGATAAGATTGATCCGGGTAGTGATGTCCATGCACAAGTGTGAGAAATGAAGGTTTAATAAGCTTATGCAGAATTTCTGAACCCGCTGCGCTCGTTCAAGAAATTCTGGGCAACGCAAAATATATGAACACTGTACAAGATCGAATATTAATGCTCTCAGTTACGGATCTCACGACTTACACGTACTGCGCCCGCAAACTCTACCTCTCCCGCGTGCTCAAACTTTCCGAACCGGTCAAAGACGTCATGGTGCTTGGAAGCATCAAGCACAAACTGCTCGAAATCCTTCCTGTCCACCATCACAACATGGCACTCCAGCTCAAGCCAGACACTCAAGGACAGGAATTCATCAACGAATACATCCGCCTCAGTCTTGCCGCGCTGAGCGACATCATTATCAAATACAAATACGCGCTCAAACAGACCAGCACTCCCCTTGATCACGCCTTCAGCCACGTCAAAGAACTTGCTGTCACGGAAGCCCAAACACGAGCTGAGAACTTACTCGCGACCGCTCAGCAGACCAACAAATGGAGCCAAGACCTTTGGGACGCGTATTTTCCCAAGGAAAAAGCAGAATATTCACTTGAATCTGAACAATTGTTTCTAAGAGGAAGAATTGACGCACTCCACATTCATCAAAACAAAATCGTTCCAGTGGAACACAAAAGCGGAGAAATGCCTCCACAAGGAGTATGGGACAGCCACCGGCTCCAACTAACAGCATATGCCCTCCTCCTTGAAGAACATTTCCAAACACCAATCCCGTATGGCGTGGTGAACTATTTTGACGCACACAAACAACGAGAAGTCCACCTCAACCCCTTCAGCAAAGACGAAATCCGCGCACTCATACCCACGGTCCGCAAAACGTTATCACAAAAAGAAGTGCCACCGATTGTTGACAACCCTGCGAAGTGCAAAACCTGCGGGTTCTTCAATTACTGTGAAAAGGAACTGAAAGCCGCTGGACAGGCTTAGTCTGCGACGCATTTGACCGCACGCCCAATTTCCAAATTATTTGGTAGTACCTCTGCTGTCTGATCTCTGCATTATGAAAATCCTCACTCAGGATAGTCTTATTGCTGACAAAATCAAAATAGCGAGGAAACAAATTCTTGTTAATGTCATCAGGATCATCAAACAAGCCAGACACTGTCAAGAACACAGGAGTCTTGTTCACGATCAAGGCACTCACCAGGCGCACGAACTCCACGCTTTTTGACAACTCACCCCTGGGCGGACCAAGGACTTTGCGCTTCCCATAATACGAAACAAACGGCGCATCATCCTGCGTGATAATCACGGCATTGTCAGGCGTATGCGCGGCAATCCACTCCCCGACCCGCACTTGACCGTTATAGTCGCTTCGCGCAGACAATACAGGAACAATCATCCATAAAGAACTCACGCACAAATACGCCACCACCATATGCCCTGCCCATGCGTATTTTGACGGAATTCCTGCAAGCGCAACTGCCGCCAACACACACAACGCGAACACGAACACATCCAAATACCTCGCGGCAAACGTGCTGATGTTCGCAAAAAACGCAAAACTCGACAAAAGCCAAGCCGCCATAAACATCGTGGGCAAACTCTTTTTCCATACCCCAACAACCACGCCAAACCCTCCTGCTAAAGCCAACAAGACAGGTGTAGACTGCCGAAGTGACAACAATGCCAAGGCACGCAACTCCTGACGCGGCAACAAATACGCAGTACCTGCCTGCGCAGGAAACAACGTCTTGGCAATCACTGCATCAAAATAAGCAAAGTACAACACCATAAACCCTGCAACATACGGAATCACCACTGCCAGCACCCTGTCTCTCACACTCAGCCGCGAACGAAGGCACACAGCCAGAAAACCATACAATGGCAAGAAGTACAGCGTCGCCTCACGCACCGCGTGAGAGGCAACAAGCACGACAGCAGAATATACCAAATATCGCGGCACCTTGTCCTGCAAACCCTTCAACAAGAAATAAAAAGACAAAAACACAAAAAACAACGCCATCCCATGCTCCTTTCCGAACGTGTTCGGGCTCGAATACACAGGCGCAGACGCAAACAACAACGCGGCATACACACCAGTCCGCACATTACCAAACAACTTTCGCACAAACAAAAACGCCGCAGGAATACTCAACGCATAAAACAAAACAGACGCAAACCTCACCGCAACATCAGCGTTTTTGCCCGCAAGCCAAAATGGCAAGTACACAATAGCTGTAAGAACGACTGCACCATACCTCCCATTTACTGCAGGATGCACACTTCCCGTCTCGAACGATTGCTCCACTGCCTGCGCGAGCACAATCGCGTCATAATGAAACAAGCCCTCATTCAAGAAATACGCCCCAACTAACAACGGCAAGACAAACAACAAACCCAGCAAATGTTTCTCGTTCACAACTCCAATCAAAAAGATATCATATATAAATGAGGAGTTGACAGCTAAACTTTTGCGTTTTTCTTTTTAAAGAATTGTTTTCTAAGGCATAGTTTGCAATTTGCTATCCGGATTGTATTTGAAGTAAAACTGTTTGGCTATTTTCTTCATGGTGAAATATCCTTTTTCTACTAAGTGAAGAAGATCCGTTCTCGCAGTCTGGTAC